>DAIMKE010000413.1:0-5886 GCA_036721875.1 Bradyrhizobium sp.
TTCCGGGGAGATGCTAAGCATCGAACCCGGAATTTCGAGATTCCGGGTTCAGTCCTGCGGACTGCCCCGGAATGACGGATAAAGTTAGCGCACTCCCAGGAAATCCCGTTTCCCGATCTCAACCCCGTTATGCCGCAGAATGCCGTGCGCTGTGGCCGCATGAAAATAGAAATTCGGAAACGCGAAGTTGACGAGATACTGCTGGCCCTTCATCGTCATCGTGTTGCTCGGGCCGATGGGGAAAGTCACCTCGCGCGTATCGCCGCCGTCGAACTGCGCCGGCTTGAACGACTTCACGTAGTCGATCGTCTTCGCAATCCGCGCCTGCAACTCCTCAAAGCTTTTTTCGGTGTCGGGCGTCGACGGCACCTCGTTGCCGGTGAGGCGGGCGCAGGTCTTGCCGGCGAAATCGCAGGCCGTCTGCACCTGCCGCGTCAGCGGATACATGTCCGGATAAAGCCGCGCGTTGAGCAGCACCTCGGGCTGGATTTTCTTCGCCTTGCAATGCGCCTCCGCCTTGGTGAGCAGGCCGGAAAGGCTGCCGAGAATCTGCAGGAAGGCGGGCACGGTCGCGTCGTGGAAAGCCATGTGATGCTCTTTTCGTGATGTGGAATAATGCCTCGGGAGGGTGAGGCGGTTTCGACATGGGGCGGCGATGGAGGAAATACAACGCTCTGAGGTGAGCGATCACGGTCAATTATTCCCAAGCTGTCGTCGTCCGGCTTGACCGGACGATCCAGTATTCCAGAGCCGTTGCGATTGAGCGGATAGGCCGCGGCGTACTGGATTCCCCGCCTTCGCGGGGAATGACAACTGGGGCCCAGGCAGCCTCAGTTCATCGCGCCCTGACGCGGTGCGCCGCGCATGCGCGCCAACAGCTCCGCGGTCGGCCACGAATCCGCCGGCAACCCGTACTTCACCTGCATCGCCTTCACCGCGGTGCGGCTCAACTGCCCCATGATGCCATCGACCTTGCCGACGTTGAAGCCGGCGCGCACCAGAAGCTGCTGCATCTCCTTGAGCTCGTTGAGCGGAAGTTGCGCGACAGGCGCGGAAGGCGGCCGCATCGGCGGGGCGCCAGCAATGCGGGCGGCGAGGTAGGCGGCGGTGGTGGAATAGATCAGCGAGTTGTTCCACTCGGTATAGGCGGCGAAGTTGGCATAGGCCAGAAACGCAGGGCCGGTGCGGCCCATCGGCAGCAGCAGCGAGGCCTGCATGTCGTCGTTCGGCAATGGCCTGCCGTCGGGGTAGGTGACGCCGAGCTGCGAGAATTTCGCGCGCGAGAGTTTGACGCTGAGGTCGGACTGCTCCCACGGAAAACTTTGCGGCACGCGCACTTCCTGCAGCCACGGCTCGCCGCGCCGCCAGTTCAGTCCCTTGGCGATGTAGTTCGCGGTGGAGCCGATCACGTCCGGCGCGCTGCGCAGGAGGTTGGGGTGGCCATCGCCGTCATAGTCCACCGCGTAGTTGAAATAGTGCGTCGGCAGGAATTGCGTCTGCCCGAGTTCGCCGGCCCATGAGCCGATCATCTCGTCCGGCGTGAGATCGCCGCGGTCGATGATCTTAAGCGCGGCGATGGTCTCCTTCTGGAACATCTCGGAGCGGCGGCAGTCATAAGCCAGCGACACCAGCGAGGGCAGCGTATGCAGTTTGCCCAACTCGGCGCCAAAACTGCTCTCCAGCCCCCAGAACGCGGCGATCACGGCCGGCGGCACGCCAAATTCCTTCTCGGCGCGATCGAACGCGGCCGCATGCATCCGGATCCGCGCCTGCGCATTTTTGGCCGCGCCGTCGGAGGCACGGTTTCGCGAAAACTCCGTGAATACCTGGCCGAACACGCGCTGGCCGCGGTCGCGGTTGACGATGCTCTGGTCGTAGGTGAGGTACGGGGAGGCAGCAGCGAGCGCGCGCTGCGACACGCCTTCGGCGACGGCCCGTTGTTTCAGGTCGGCCAGGAAACGGTCGAACGATTGGCCATTATGGCAGGCGGCGGCGCGGGGCGAGGGGGCCCTGGCGATCGGCTGGCCGGGAACGCCGGTAGTCGGCAGGTTCGGCTGCGCCGCTGCGGGCCGGGCCGGCGAGGCACGGGCGGGTCCGGGGGCCGGTTGGGCGAATGCGGGAAATGCAAGAAGCAGGGACACCGCGGCAGCAACGAGAGGTCGGGAAATCGGCATCAATGTCACCGGGCGATCGTGAATCCAAGCCAAGTTCTAGACCGGCGACCCGGATTCGCCAATGTATTGGCTCTGTAGCCTGGATGAGCGAAGCGATATCCGGGGGCGGTGGTCCCGCATGTCGCTCGCGCTCATGCGGGCTACAGTTTCTCCACCTCGGAGCAATTGGCCGCACAAGCCCCGCCTTGCGCATGGGAGCATATCGCCCGAACCTGATCTCACAGGCTGTTCCAACCGTCTTCCGTTGTGTAGGCTCGCCCCCGCACTGCCGGGCCGGGATAAGGCCGTCGTCCATATGGGGCGGGCAGATAAAATGGGAGATAGCGGAATCCATGACGGAACTCCGATACCTGGCGCCGACCTCGCTCGATGAAGCAATTGGCGCTTTCGCCGCGGCAGGGAGCGCCGCGCGCATCCTCGCCGGCGGTACCGACCTTCTGGTGCAGATGCGCTCCGGCGTGCTCAAGCCCGGCTTGATCGTCGACATCAAGAAAATACCCGAGATGACCACCATCGAGCAGGCCGCCGATGGCAGCTTTCGGATCGGCGCCGCCGTCTCCGGCATGGCGCTGCACGACCATGAGAATTTCGGCAAGGTCTGGCCCGGCGTGCTGGAAGCGGTCAACCTGATCGGCTCCAAGCAGGTGCAGGGCCGGGCGTCCGCGGGCGGCAATCTCTGCAACGGCTCGCCCGCCGGTGACAGCGTACCCGCGATGGTCGCGGCCGGCGCCGTGGTCACCGTGCAGGGCCCGAACGGCCGCCGCGAGTTGAAGGTGGAGGACGTGCCCGCCGGTCCCGGCCGCACCAATCTGAAGCCGGGCGAGATCCTGGTCAGCATCAAGCTGCCGCCGCGCCCTCCCGGGTCGAGCGATGCGTATCTGCGGATGATCCCGCGCACCGAAATGGACATCGCCGTGGTCGGCGTCGGCGTCAACCTGACGATCAAGGACGGCACGGTCATGGCGGCCCGCGTCGGCCTCGGTGCGGTGGCGCCCACCGTGCTGCTGGTGGAAGACGCCGCAAACGCGCTGATCGGCTCAAAGCTCGACGATGCGGCGCTGGCAAAAGCCGCCGCCGCCTGTTCGGCCGCCTGCCGTCCGATCGACGACAAGCGCGGCACCATTGCCTACCGCACCAAGGTCGCCGGCGTGCTGCTCAAGCGCACCACAGCGATCGCCGCCAAGCGCGCGACCCAGAAAAACTGAGATCGGGAATAATCTTCATGGCCAAAGTTCACGTCACGACATCCATCAACGGCGAGCCGATGGAATTCCTCTGCGAGCCGTCAGATACCATGCTCGACGCGCTGCGCGGGACCTTGAACCTTACCGGCTCCAAGGAAGGTTGCGCGTCCGGCGATTGCGGCGCGTGCTCGATCACGCTCGACGACAGCCTCGTCTGTTCCTGCCTGATGCTCGCGGTGGAAGCGCAGGGCCACGAGATCGGGACCATCGAGGGCATGGCGCAGGGCGACAAGCTGCATCCGCTGCAGCAGAAGTTCCTGGAGATGGCGGCGCTGCAATGCGGCATCTGCACTTCCGGCATGCTGGTCGCCTCCGACGCGCTGCTCAAGCGCAATCCGGACCCGAGCGAGGAGGAAGTCCGCTTCTGGCTCGCCGGCAACCTCTGCCGGTGCACCGGCTACGACAAGATCGTCCGCGCAGTGATGGAAACCGCCGCTGAAATGCGCGCCCAATAAACGCTGGAGCAACCCAATGAACGTCGTCACCAACAACAAGTGGATCGGCCAGCGCACCATTCGTCCTGACGGCATGGACAAGGTCACCGGCCGCGCGCAGTTCGCCGCCGACACCACCATGCCCGGCATGATCTGGGGCAAGGTGCTGCGCAGCCCGCATCCGCATGCGCGCATCAAGTCGATCGACACCTCGAAGGCCGAAAAGCTTGCGGGCGTGAAGGCCGTGGTCACCTCGAAGGACATCGTCGATTTCACGATCGAGAAGGGCGCGGTGATGCTCGGCATCCAGGACATGCGCTGGATGTGCCGAAACGTGATGGCGCGCGACAAGGCGCTGTTCCCCGGGCACCCGGTCGCGGCCGTCGCCGCAACCACAGAAGCCATTGCCGCCGAGGCCTGCAGCCTGATCGAGGTCGATTACGAGGTGCTGCCGTGGTCGATCGAGATCGAAGACGCGATCAAGCCGGATGCCGCGATCCTGCATGAGTTCAACAAGTTCGAGGGCAAGCCTTCCAACATCGCCGGCCGCCTCGAGCACAAGAAGGGCGACATCGCCGACGGTTTCAAGAAGGCCGATGTAATTATCGAGCGCACCTTCACCACGCGTCCCGTTCATCAGGGCTATATCGAGCCGCATGCGTGCCTGATCTCGGTCGCGCCCGACGGCAAGACCACGATCTGGAGTTCCAGCCAGGGCCAGTTCATGGTGCGCGCGATGACGTCGATGCTGACAGGCATCCCGCAGAGCGACATCCGCGCCATCCCCGCCGAGATCGGCGGCGGCTTCGGCGGCAAGACCATCGTCTATCTCGAACCGCTGGCCACCATGCTGGCGAAGAAATCCGGCCGCCCGGTGAAGATGGTGATGACGCGCGAGGAAGTGATGCGCGCGACCGGCCCCACCTCGGGCTCGAAGAGCACGGTCAAGATCGGCGCCACCAAGGACGGCAAGATCGTTGCCGCGCACGGCACCTTCTATTTGCAGGCGGGCGCCTTCCCGGGTTCGCCGATCCGCGGCGCCGCGGGCTGCAGCTTTACTCCCTACGACATCCCGAACCTGCTCTCCGAGGGCTATGACGTCGTCTCCAACCGCTCCAAGGTCGCGGCCTATCGCGCGCCGGGCGCGCCGATCGGCGCCTACGCCGTCGAATGCGTGCTCGACGAAGTCGCCGAAGCGCTGAAGATGGATCCGCTCGACTTCCGCCTGAAGAACGCCGCGAAGGAAGGCACCAAGGCCGCGCACGGCCCGGTGTTCCCGCGCATCGGCTATATCGAGACGATCGAGGCCGCAAAGAACTCGGATCACTACAAGGCGCCGCTCGGCGACGGCCATGGCAAGCTGAGGGGCAGGGGCGTGGCGAGCGGCTTCTGGTTCAACGCCGGCGGCGAATCCTCCGCCCAGGTCAACATCACCGAGGACGGCAACGTCGTCGTCACCACGGGCCACCCTGATATCGGCGGCTCGCGCGCCGGCATCGCCAACATCTGTGCCGAACTGCTCGGTATCGACTACAACCGTGTCTCCGTCATCATCGGCGACACCCAGACGATCGGCTTCTCCAACCTCACCGGCGGCAGCCGCGTGCTGTTCGCCTCCTCGATGGTGGTGACGCAGTCGACCGAAAAGATCATCCAGACGCTGCGCGAGCGCGCGGCAAAGATCTGGGAGATCGATCCCGAAGCGGTGAAGTGGGAGCAGGGCGCGGCGCATCCGGTCAGCCCGAACGCCGGCCAGTTCGAACCGCTGACGCTGAAAGAACTCGCCGAGAAGGCGCCCGTGATGGGTGGCCCCATTGGCGCCGGCGTGCAGCTCAATACCGTCGGCGCCGACGGCGGCTTCGGCACCCATGTCTGCGACGTCGAGATTGACGTCGACCTCGGCATCGTTCGCGTCACCCGCTATACGGCTGTGCAGGACGTCGGCCGCGCCATCCACCCCGGCTATGTCGAGGGCCAGCTCCAGGGCGGCGTCGCCCAAGGCATCGGCTGGGCGCTGAACGAGGAGTACATCTA
>DAIMKE010000414.1:0-5884 GCA_036721875.1 Bradyrhizobium sp.
GGCTTGTACGGCTCGAGCGCATCCTGGGCCTTGGCCTTCATGCCGAAGGTGACGCCAAAATAGCCGATATCGCCGACAGGGTTGCTCTTCTCGGCCAGTATCTGAGCCAGCGCTTGCCCGGAATTCTTGTTGTCATGCGGAATGTCATAGTTGAGATCGGCTTTGATGGCCTTGAGCATCGAGGCCCAGTCCGCCCATTCCGGAGGGCAATTGTAGCAGATCACGTCGGCCGCTTTGGCGGACTGCCATGGCGCGATCAGCAATGGCGCCAGCAAGGCAAGAACAAAACGGACGGTCTTCATGGGTCACTCCGGATTCGCGTGGCTATTGAAGATTCAGCACCAGCCGGTGTGCAAGTATAGGCCGCGCATGAAGGTTTTGCGACAAGGCGTACTGCTGTGCAGCAAACGTTCCGGGCAATGCTATCCGCAATTCAGTCGATCGACGATTTCAGATCGCATCCGGTGCGAGAGGACGTCTCATGCACCAACCTAAGGGGGTGACGACGACGTCGCCCGCGTTTCACTTTCAAGCATCTCACTGGAGCGTCGGGCAAAGCAAGCGTCCCGCGTCAGCGCCCCGTAAACTTCGGCTCCCGCTTCTCCATGAACGCCTTGATACCTTCCTGCATGTCCAGCGTTTTGAACAACGGAAGAAGCTGCAGATAGACGTGATGGACGTGATCCGGAAACGTTTCGTTAAGCCCCATTCGCATCATCCGCTTCGCCGCCTGAACGGCGAGGGGCGCGTTTGCCGCGATCTCTCGTGCGACCTCGCGCGCACGAAGCATCAAGTCGCCGTCCGGTACGACCTCATTGGCTAGGCCCCAGTCGCGGGATTCCCACGCTGACAGCGTACGGCCAGTAAAGATCAGTTCAGAGGCCTTGGCCCAACCGATCATCCGCGGCAGGAGCCAGGTGCCACCCGACTCCGGCACCACCCCGCGTTTGACGAAAGCTGCCGCCAGTTTGGCCGATTCCGCCATGATGCGAATATCGCAACCAAGCGCGGTATCCATGCCGTAGCCTGCGGCTCCGCCGTTCACGGCGCAAATGGTCGGTTTGTCCATTGCCTGCAGGACCGTCGGCGGCGTGTTGCGCAGGTCCAGCGACGTCGCTGAAGAGGCCGAGCTGATTCCGTCCCCGCTGCGTTCCTTCCTTAAGTCCAGACCCGCACAGAATGCGCGCCCGTTGCCGGTAAGGATGACACAGCGAACATCGCGGTCCTCGTTCGCCCTGATCAGTAGCTGGGTGAGGTCATTCAGCATTGGACCAGAAATCGTGTTCATGCGCTCCGGCGCGTTGAGCGTGATGACGGCGATATGATCCGCTACATCATACAGAACTTCGCTGGATTCGGTTTGCACAGCGCGTTGAGCCTGGTCCATGTGGATCTCTCGTTCTGTCTAGTCTGCCATCGGAACATTTGATCAGATCCGCCCCAGGGCGCTCAAGATAACCTGGGGCGTCAGAGGTATCTCCGTGATTGCTACCCCAAACGGCTTGAGCGCGTCATTGACCGCATTGGTCACGGCGGCCGCAGCTCCGGCCGTGCCGGCTTCACCTGCGCCCTTGGCGCCCAGTTCCGACTCCCGCGTTGGCGAGACCACATGCCCGACATCGATATCCGGCATCTCGCCGGACATCGGGACCAGATAATCAGCCATGTTGGCGTTGGTGAGCTGGCCGCGTTCGTCATACACGCATTTCTCGAACAGCGCGGCGCCAAGTCCCTGCACCACGCCTCCCCTGATTTGCTCATCGACCAGCTGCGGGTTGATCATGGTACCGCAATCCTCGACAACCCAATGCTTGAGCAGCTTCACGAAACCGGTATCGGTATCGACTTCCACCCAGGAGGCCTGAATGCCATTGGTGAAGGCGAACGGATATTCCCGCGGGACGAAGTGTCTCGTGGCCATGAGTTCGGGCTGAATGCCCGGTGGCAGCGTGTCCGGCCGGAAATAGACGATCCGCGCGAGCTCGCTCAACTCTAGCCGCGGCGCACTATCGGCGGCATTCACAATACGGTTGTCGACGATGTCGAGTTCACCCGCGGTCGATTGCAGGATCGCCGCCGCAACATCAAGAATACTCCTGCGCAGCACCTTGGTCGCCTGCAGAGCGGCTTCGCCGCCGATACCGGCGCCGCGCGAGGCCCAGGTGCCGCCTCCATAGGGCGTATTGTCGGTGTCGCCCAGGATCACGCGAACACGATCCATCGAGACGCCAAGCACGCTGCCGACGATCTGAGCGGTGAGCGACTCCGACCCCTGCCCCTGCTCGGTGATACTGGTCTGGCAGATAACCGAACCCTGCGCATCGAGCCGCACAGCAACGCCATCCTGCGAGGATATTTTTGCACCGCCGACGCCATAAAAGGCGGCACTGGGATTCGTGACTTCGATGAAGCTGGCGATGCCGATACCACGATAAATGTTCTTCGCCCGCAAAGCCGCCTGCTCGGCGCGAAGCGCGTCGTAATCCATGATCTCGACGAGCTTGGCCAACGCCGCATGGTGCGACAATTTCTCAAAGCGCAGACCCGAAGGCGAGGCACAGGGATAAGCATCGTCGGCAATCAAGTTGCGGCGTCGGATTTCGATCGGATCCATCCCGATTTTCATCGCCGCCAGATCAACCAGGCCTTCTGTTACCGAGCAGGCGATTGGGTGCCCAACGGCGCGGTACTGGCACATGACGTTCTTGTTCTGGAACACGACACGCGCTCGCGCCCGATAGTTAATGTTCGTGTAGGGCCCACCGACGAGATTGACGACCTGATTGGCCTCGATCGCGCTGGTGCGCGGATACATCGAATAGGGTCCGATGCCAGTGAGATCATCAATCGCGAATGCCGTGATGGTGCCGTCACGTTTGACCCCAATTTTTCCTTTGCAATGATGGTCACGGGCATGAATGTCGGTGTTGAAGCTCTCGACCCGGTCAGCGACGAATTTCACCGGCCGACGCAGTAGTTTCGCCAGCGCGTAGGTGGCCATCTCGTCGGCGTAGATGTGAACCTTGATGCCGAAAGAGCCGCCGACGTCCTTGCAGACCACACGTACCTGCTGCTCCTTCAAGCCCAGATGCAACGCCGCGATATTCTGCACCATGTGCGGCGCCTGAGTGCCTTGATAGATCGTCAGTCGTGCTTCCCCAGCGTTCCAGTCCGCCACTATCGCGCGCGGTTCGAGCGTCACGCCGGTGTGCCGGCCGAAAACGAAATCCGCCTCTATCACCTCGTCAGATTCGGCAAAGGCCCGGTCGACATTGCCGGCGTCGTGATTGCGCTCGAAGGCGAGATTGTCGCCAAGGGGCGCGTGGATCACGGGCGTAGATGGATCGAGCGCGGTGTGCATATCCGTTACGGCATCAAGCTCCTCATATTCGACCAGGATGTGCTCCGCGGCATCCTCGGCCTGGGCCCGACTGGCCGCCACCACGGCCGCGACAGCTTCGCCTTGCCAGCACACGCGGTCGATCGCGATAGCGCTTTGCGGTGCGGATTTCAGGCCCTTCAAATGCGAGAGCACGCCGACCCATGGGGTAATGACAGCGGCCAGCTCCTGACCTGTAATCACGGCGACCACGCCCGGCATTTGCCGGGCCGCCGAAGCATCGACGGCGCGGATATTTGCGTGCGCGTGCGGCGAGCGCAGGAACACGACATGCACCATGCGCGGCAGGTCGATGTCGCTGACATAGAGCCCGCGTCCCTGCATCAAACGGTCGAGATTTGGCCTCGGCACTGTTTTGCCGATATATGAGTTTGGGCGATCCAGCACCGAAAGCGTCTCGGGAGTTACCCGTACCGGCGTCATGGCAGGTGCCCAGTGCGAACCCGCGCGGTGGTCTCGATGGCGTCGACGATCGCCTGATAGCCAGTACACCGGCAGTAATTGCCGGACAGATGCTCGCGAATCTGTTCTCGATCCGGTTGCGGTGAATGTTTGAGCAGATCCTGCGCCGCCATTAACATGCCCGGCGTACAGAAGCCACATTGCAGCGCGTTACGCTCCCGGAACGCGGCCTGCAAATCAGCAATCTCACCGCTATCGGACAGGCCTTCGATCGTCTCGACGAAACCGTTCTGCGTCTGAACAGCAAGGATCAGGCAGGAACGCACGATCTCGCCATTGACGCGCACCGTGCAGGCCCCACAAACCCCATGCTCACAGCCGACATGGGTACCGGTCAGCTTGAGGTGCTCGCGAAGAAAATCCGACAGATTCAGCCGCGGCGGCACATCGGCGTCGATCCGCTCCCCGTTTACATTGAGCGAAATCGTCACGGCGCTCGTCACGCGGTCGCTCCGACGCCGAGATCGGGACGCGAAAGCAGCGAGGAAACGCCACGCGCGAGCAGGACCTTTGCCAGATGCCGGCGCATTGCAGGCGTTGCCTGCTGGTCCTCCGGCGGATCGAGTTCCTCACCCAGCGAGGATGATGCCTCGGACAAAACCGCAGGAGTGACAGTCACATCGATCAGCCTGTCGGCTGACTTGGCAAGCAACGGACGATTGCCGACGGCGAAGAAGCCAAGACGGATCTCGGCGAACTGCCCATCTTTCACGAGTGCCTGCGCTGCCAGACCGACAATCGCGTAATCGCCATGCCGACGGGCGAACTCCTGAAAAAAATGCCTCGAACGAGCGGGCGGGGGTGGCAACTCGACGGCGACGAGCACCTCCTGTGGCGAAAGCGCCGTTTCGTAGATGCCGGTGAAGAAAGCGCTCGCGGCGATGCGCCGCTCGCCGCCCGGACCGCGAGTGATGATGGTTGCACCAAGCACAACCATGCAGGCCGGCAGTTCAGCGGCAGGGTCGCCATGAGCCAGGCTACCCCCGATGGTACCCCGGTTACGGATCGCCGGATGCGCGACATGGGCAACCGCTTGCGCCAACAATGGAGCATGAGCATTTATATCCATGGACTTCAGAAGATCCACATGGCGCGTCAGCGCGCCAATGGTGAGAACGCCGTCCTTCACCGCGATACCGCGGAGTTCGGCCAACTCCCCGATATCGACTATAAGCTCAGGAGATATGAGACGCAGATTCATCGCCGGCATCAGGCTCTGGCCCCCCGACAAAACCTTGGCTTTCTCGCCATGCGTCGCCAGCAATTCCAGCGCGTGCGCGACGCTGGTTGCACGGGCATAAGCGAAAGCCGAGGCTTTCATTTCGGCGTGACCCTCCCCGGTCAAGTACCTGCATTTTCACTGGATTAGACGGCTGCAATCTTCAAAGGTCAAGGTCGTTATGGTGCGACTATCGCGACTTTGGACTTGTCTTCACACAGCAAAGGCCGCACGTTCTGCGCCGGCGAAAGGCTAGCTTTGGGGAAGCGCAGACGATGAAGCTTGGATTCTTTACGATGCCGATCCATCCCGTTGGCAAGGATTGGCGGCTTTCGCTCAAGGAGGATCGCGAAGCATTCCTGCTGGCAGATGAGCTCGGGTTCACCGAAGCCTACGTCGGCGAGCATGTCACCGACCGGGCCGAGAACATCACTTCCTGCATAGCTTTCATCGCGTGGCTTGCCGCGGCGACCAGGCAAATCAAGCTTGGCACCGGCACGGTCAACATGCCAAACGCCCATCCGGCCTCGGTTGCTGCCTCGATTGCGATGCTCGATCACATGCTGGATGGACGCCTGATCTTCGGCATCAGCCCTGGCGGTCTGCTTTCGGACGCTGAAGTGTTCGGCAATCTCGAAGCCGACAGGAATGCGATGTTCCTGGAAGCGATCAATCAGGTACTGCATATCTGGGCGGGCGAGCCGCCCTATGATCTGCAGGGCAAATACTGGAACATATCGGTTCAGAAGACCTTGATCGAAGAAATCGGTCAGGGCTTCATCCCTCGTCCGTTGCAGCGGCCG
>DAIMKE010000415.1:0-5864 GCA_036721875.1 Bradyrhizobium sp.
GGGGTCTCTCGTCGAACTGCGGCGGGATAAAGTCGCGCATCCGCTCCACGCACCGGGAATAGCCATGTCGCCGATGAAATTGGTCAGCGGTCTGCTTGTTCTGGCCGTCGCGGTACTGCTGTCCGGATCGGCGGCCGAGGCCCAGAATCTCGATCAGGGCAAATCAGCGCCAAAGCTGTTTTCGGAGAGTTGCGTCACCTGCCATCGCAGCCCCCGCGGCCTCGCCAAGGGCCGGTTCCGGCTGACACTCTATATGTTCCTGCAAAAGCATTATGTGAGCGGTTCCGGTTCGGCCTGGGCGCTCGCGTCCTATCTGGAATCCGTCGACAGCGCCAAGCGCGAGCGGGCGAAGGGCGCCAAGCGGCCGGCTGGAACCACCGGCACGGGGCAGTCATCCATTCGTCCGCCGGCATCGGTGCCAAAGCAGTAGGCCCGGCGGTACGCCACGGCTTGCTCACGACGACGCTGCGAAATCTCCATCCCGCGGACATCTTTTCGACTTGTGCCGGACTACCGTCGGTCGTTGTGCGCGTGGCGGGGAGTAGCAACGATGGTGGTTGTGACGGATCTACAGACCAAGGTGGAGAAGTACGAGGCGAGAGCGACCCGGTGCCAGGAGCAGGCACAGGCGGCAATCGACAAGGCCCAGCAGAACTTCTACGAGGTGCTGGCCGGCTACTACAGCGGTCTGGCGACCGATTTCCGGAAAATCATCGAGAAGCGAACGGTCGCGTAGGCGGCCAGCTACCGCTCTTTCATACCGAGATACCTGCTCATGCTCCGCGCACGATCGCGGGGCGTGGGCTTTCGCGTGCGGCGTCGGCACTCAACAATTTATGATGTGCCGGAGCGGTATTGTTGCAATGCAATATATGAATGTCGCATCGCAGCATTTCCGGGGTAGGCTAACGCCTCGAATCGCACCCCGGAGAATTGACGTGAAGAGCACAACCCTATCGATCGCAGCCGCCACCGCTTTCGTGATTGCGGGCAGCACCGCCGGCCTCGCGGCGGAGTTGCCGACTTTTGAGACCGGGGGGTTGCCGATTTCGGCGATGCAGGTCCAGGTGCTGGGCGCTGCCGATGTCAGGGAACAATCGCCGATCGCATCCTCCACGGCTACCGCGCATCAAGTAAGCGTCCTGACGCAGCGGACGAAACTGACGGCCGCCACCGCGCCGCGGACCACCGGCGTCGCAACGCGCTGACCGGCACGTTACGCCGGCAGAATTCGGAGTTCGGCGATCTCCCGAATGCAAGCTACGTCCGTCCCCCGGACAGCTCCTTGCTTCGTTGCGCCAGCTTCACCATCACCTGCAGGGCGTGGTTGGTCGGTGTGGAAATGCCGAGGCTCCGCGCCCTTGCGCACCACGTGGCCGTTGAGGAAGTCGATCTCGCTCGGCTTGCCGCGCGCGAGATCCTGCGCGGTGGAAGACTTCTGCTGCGGCATCATGGTCGGGATTTTCAGGATATTCGCCAGCAGATCGTCGGGCAGTGCTACGCCGCAGGCTTTCGCGACCGCGATCGCTTCCTGCACCGCGCGCGTGACGACGTCCCTTGCGCCCTCGACTTCCAGCATCGGTCCATAGGAAATATCGGCGACGGCCGACAGTGCGTTGAAGGCGCAGTTGATGACGAGCTTGCTCCACAGCGTGACCTCGATATCGTCTGATATAGTCGTATGAATGCCGGCGGCCTCGAGCGTTTGCGCCAGCGCCTCGCTTGCAGCCGAAGCACCGATCGCGAGGTCGCCGCCGCCGTGATGCCTGATATGGCCGGGCCCGGCCATCTCGCTGCCGACATAAACCACCGCTGAAATCACGGCGTGGCCGGTGACCGATTGCAGGCGTTGTGCATTGTCGACGCCGTTCTGCAGGCTGAGAATGGAGGTCTCCGGCCGCAGGCGTCCGGCGAGCGCGCGGCCGGCCTGCTCGGTATCGGCGGATTTCACGCAAACCAGTACCAGATCGGGCGAGGCCAGCGCGGTGGCGTCGGTCGCGGCCTTGGCGGGCAGGTGTCCTTTGAAAGTTTGGGTGTCGAGCAGCAGGCCATGGGCATTGATGGCGTCGACATGCTGCTGCCGGCCGATGAAGGTCACGTCATGCCCGGCCCGCAGCAGCAGTCCCCCGTAATAGCATCCGACCGCGCCGGCACCGATGACCGCGACTTTCATGCGCTGCTTCTCCCTTACGCCTTGCCCAAAATCTCCGACAACGCCGACAGCAGCCGGTCGATTTGTCCGTCGGTGCCTACGGTGATCCGCAAATAGTTGGAGATGCGCGGCGCGGAAAAATGGCGGACGATCACCGCGCGCTGGCGCAACGCGGTGGCCAATGCCGCGCCCTCATGCGCCGGATGACGCGCGAAAACGAAGTTGGCGGTCGACGGCAGCACTTCGAGGCCGAGCTGTACGAGCCCGCGGTTCAGCCGCTCGCGGCCTTCGATCACGCGCGCGCGGCTCGCTTGAAAATAGGCTTCGTCCTCGATCGAGGCGATGGCGCCGGCCTGGGCAGCCCGGCCAAGCGGATAGGAGTTGAAGCTGTCCTTTACCCGCGTGAGCCCCTCGACCAAATCGGCGTCGCCAATCGCATAGCCAACTCGCAAGCCGGCGAGCGCGCGCGACTTCGACATGGTTTGCACGACCAGCAGATTCGGATGGGAGTCGATGAGCGGTATCGCGGTCTCGGCGCCGAAATCGACATAGGCCTCGTCGATGACGACGGGTGCGTCGGGATGATCCCTCAGCAGGGTAACGATCTCGGCGCGCGACAGCGCAATCCCGGTCGGCGCATTCGGATTGGGCACGATGACCGCACCGGCCGGCCGGCGATAGTCGGCGATGCGGATCTGCATCGCCTGATCGAGCGGCACGGCATCAAACGCGATGCCGAACAGGCGGCAATAGACCGGGTAGAAGCTGTAGGTGATGTCGGGGAACAGCAACGGCGCATCGTGCTTCAGCAGCGCCGTGAAGGCGTGGGCCAGCACCTCGTCGGAGCCGTTGCCGACGAACACTTGTTCGGGTCGTACCTTGTGGTAGGTAGCCAGCGCATCCCGCAGGGCGGATGCCTGCGGGTCCGGATACAGGCGCAGCGTATCCGCTGCCTCGCCGCGAATGGCTTCCAGGGCACGCGGGGAAGGGCCAAGGGGACTTTCATTGGTGTTGAGCTTGACCAGGTCCGTGATGCGGGGCTGTTCGCCCGGCACATAGGGTTTCAGGTCGTGCGTCAGGCTGCTCCAGAAGCGGCTCATTCTATTCCTGCGGTTCATTGATGGCGACGGCGTCGAACCGGCGCCTGGGGTTGGCGAGCAGTTCGGCGCTCTCCACGATGCGCATTTCCTCGGTCGCGCTGCTGGCGGTACGCTCCAGCACGGCGAAGATAGCCGACGCTGCGTGGCTCAAAGCCTCCGGCGTGTCGTTCCCGTAAACACGCGCGGACACCAGCAGCGCGGCGAACAGGTCGCCGGTGCCGTTCGGGCTGATCGGAAGCTTCGGCGTGCGCACGCGCCATGCTTCCGCGCCCTCGACGGCAAGCGTCTCGATCTCGCCGTCAGGCGTGTCCGCAAGCTCGGCGCTGGTGACGACGACTGTCGATGGGCCGCGTGCCATCAGCGCGCGCGCCGCCCCGATCACCTGATCGATCGTCGCGGCCCTGGTGCCGCACAACCATTCGAATTCGAAATGATTGGGCGTGATGATATCGGCGAGCGGACACAGCCGGTCCGCGACCTGCGGCGGGATATCGGCATGGACGAACAGGCCGCGGTCACGATCGCCGAGCACGGGATCGCAGCAATAGGCGAGCGCGGGGTTGCGCGCCTTGGCGCGCGCGACGAAATCCGCGACCACGGCGGCGTTGTCGGCCGAGCCGAGATAGCCCGACAGGATCATCTGGGCCGTATCGACCGCGCCGCGCTCCTCGATCCCGAGCAAGAGATCGCCAACCAGTTGGGCGTCGAGCACCCGGCCGCGGATGGTCGGATAGCCCGGCCGGTTGCTCAGCAGGGTGGTCGGCACGGCAATCACGTCGATGCCATGCATCTGCATGGGAAACACCGCGGCGCTGTTGCCGACATGGCCGTAGGCAACCTGCGACTGAATCGAAATCACGTTCATGTGGTCAAGTCTGGGATTATCTTTTTTGCGGGGGCGGGAACCTGCCGAGGTTAACACATTGGTTATTTCTTTGCGGTCATTTTCACGATCTCATTCAACAGGGAGGCACCATGTCTGACGTCACCATTCCCGGCGGCAAGATTCGTTCTTTCGTCGAGCGGGTCGAGAACATCGACGGCGAATTGCAGGAGCTGAACGAGCAGAAGAAGGAAGTCTTTGCCGAGGCCAAGGGCGAAGGGTTCGATGTGAAGATCCTCAAGGAAATCATCAAGCTGCGCAAGCAGGACGAGGACGAGCGCGACGAACGCGAGAGCTTGCTCGATCTCTACATGCGCGCAATGGACACGGCGTCCGAGGAGAAGGAAGCCAAGGCGGCGTGAGCCAGGCCGCGAACGTAGCCCGGATGAGCGAAGCGATATCCGGGGCGGTGTCAGAGTGGTCCCGGATGTCGCTGCGCTCATCCGGGCTACTCGCTGCCGTTGTCATTTAAAAAGCGCGTAGTAGATCACATAGAGCCAGCCGAAAATGCCGTGGATGATCGCCCACAGGATCGAGTGGTTGTTGGTGTAGGAGATCGCGATCGCCAGCGCCGAGCCGAAGCCCACGCCGTATTTCGCGCCCTCGACCCGAACGCCGTAATATCTGTTGCCGTTCATGGTGATCCTTTCGATGCGTCTGCGTAGGGTAGGTTGGCGATAGCGTAACCCACCGACCCACGGTGAGTGAATGGCAGATTACGCTATCGCCAATCCGCCCTGCGAGGCTATGAGCCCTGCATAAGCGTGGGTTGTATGGCCCTCCTGGCCACGTTAAGCCTCCGCGATGAGCGAGCCGAGCGGCGGCCCCGACGATCCAGTCAAAAAAATCGATGCGAAGCCGGCCCTGCTCGGGGTCGCCTGCGGCGCGGGTGCGGCGCTGTTCTGGGCGCTCGGCTTTGTCGCGACCCGGCACGGGCTGAAGGTCGGATTCACGCCGCCGGACCTGCTGATGCACCGCTTCCTGTGGTCGGGACTGGTGTTCATTCCGATCGTGCTGCGCGCCGGCATCGGCAATCTCTGCGGCATCGGATGGGGCCGCGGGCTGGTGCTGATGGTGCTGGGCGGGCCTGTGATGTCGCTGATCAGCTACACGGGATTCCTGTTCGTGCCGCTCGGCCATGGCAGCGTGATCCAGCCTTCCAGCGCGACGCTCGGTGGCCTGCTGCTGGCCGCGCTGTTTTTGCGCGAGCGTGTTCCGGCCTCGCGTGTCGCGGGGGCGCTCGTCATCGTATGCGGGCTTGCGGTGATCGGCGCCGAGTCGATCGGGCATATCGGCGCCGACGGCGTGCTCGGCGATCTCTTGTTCGTGATGACGGGATTGATGTTTGCGGTATTCGGCACGCTGCTGCGGCATTGGCGCGTCAATGCGTTCTCGGCGGCGACCGTCATCAGCGTGCTGTCGCTCGCGCTGCTGCCGCTCTATGCGGCCTCCGGCGGTTTCGCCCGCGTGGCGGCGCTGGGTTTCGGCGAGAATGTGCTGCAGGCGCTGGCGCAGGGCATCCTGGCTGGCCCCGCCGCGTTGTATCTGTTCGCGTTCTCGATCCAGACCATCGGCGTCGCCCGCGCCGCGGTGTTCCCGGCGACCGTGCCGGCGCTGACGATCCTCTCCGGCTGGCTGCTGCTCGGCGAGCCTCCGACGGCGCTGCAGGCGGCGGGACTGGTAACGGTGCTGTTCGGATTCTATCTGGCGCAGCGGCAGCGGGAGGGGG
>DAIMKE010000416.1:0-5862 GCA_036721875.1 Bradyrhizobium sp.
GTCCTGCCGTGGTCCATTGCAGCATCTGCAGATCGCCGTCGGAGTTGCCGAACGCGAAGATCGGCCGCCGACCGATGAAGCGGTTGATGCCGACGGGTTTGCCGGGCCCATCGTCGATGAATTCGACCTTGGCGAGCTTCATCAGCTCCGGCTTTCCGTTCGGCCCGAACTCGAACTTCACCACGCCTGACGAGCCGACCACCTGCTCCGGCGGAATGCCATAGGCCTTCTCGACCCAGGGCCGCATGAACTCGATGCCGCCGCCGGAGACGATGAAGGTCTTGAAGCCGTTGGCGCGCAAATAGGCGAGCAGTTCCAGCATCGGCTGGTAGACGAGGCTGTTGTAGGGCCGGTTGAAGCGCGGATGCCTTGCGGTTGCCATCCAGTCGAGCACCTCCTTGGCGAATACGTCCGTGGTCATGCCGGCGTGGGTCGCAGCCACGATCTGCAGCAGGCCCTTCTCGCCCGACGCGCCCAGCGCTTTCATGTCCCTGTCGAGCAGCGCCTTGAACGGCTGCTTCGTCTTCCATTCCGGATGCTGCGGCGCCATCACCTTGACGCGATCGAACGCGAAAGCGAGCTGGAAGTAATAGGGCTGCTCGGTCCACAGCGTGCCGTCATTGTCGAAGGTGGCGATCCGCTGCTCGGCGGGGACGAAATCCGCGCCGCCTTGCGCGGTGACGCGCGCGACGAAATCGGTGATGGATTTCTTCACCGCACCGTCGTTCCACGAAGGCAACGGGTCCGACTGGGCCCGCGCTCCGGCAAGTGATGTGCCGATGGCTACAAGGCCAAGAAATACGGCAAATGCCACATGCCGGAGCCTGGAAAGAGCGGAAGCACACATGCAGGCCTCCCCGCCGGGTTGAGGTCGTGAAGCAGGTGTTGCCGGTCCACCATCGGCAGACCGGCTCGATCGCGACATCGCGGCTACCTGACTCCGCGCTGCTGCAGTTGCTGCTCGATCATCGCACCTTCTCGACTGTGAGGACTGACAATTATTCCGATGCGGCAATCCTCTTCACGCACCGGAAACTGACGTGACTGGTCGAGGTATCAATCGGCTCGGCATGGCGCGCGGCCGGGCGATAGCGGCGGCAGTAGTTCGGCGCGCATAGGTGCGAGCCGCCCTTTAAAACCTTGCGCGGAATACGGATGTTGGGTTGACATGAATCAAGGCTGTCCGCTTCGGGACCACCGCGCGGATTGCGCGGGATACAGCACGCCTTCGGTTCTTCGGCTTCGTGCTTCTGCGACCACCAGTCGGAGGTCCATTCCCAGACATTGCCGATCATGTCGTAGACGCCGTAACCGTTCGGCGGAAATGTCATCACCGGCGAGGTGCGCTCATAACCGTCCTCTCCGAGATTCTGTACGGGGAAATTTCCCTGCCAGGTGTTCGCCATGTGCTTGCCATCAGGCGTCAGCGTGTTGCCCCAGGCGAATTCCTCGCCGTCGAGGCCGCCGCGCGCGGCGAACTCCCATTCGGCTTCAGTGGGGAGATCCTTGCCGGCCCATTTGGCGTAGGCCAGCGCATCGCCGTAGGAGACGTGCACGACCGGATGATGGTCGAGCACATTGATATTGCTCTTCGGCCCGTAAGGGTGCCGCCAGTCGGCGCCCTTCATGAACTGCCACCACTGGCTCCAGTCCTTCAGGCCGGTCACGCGCAGCGGCGGCGTGAACACCAGCGAGCCTGCGTAGATCATCTCCGGTCGCGCGCCGGGATAATCCTTCGGGTCGGGCGGGATTTGCGCCGTGGTGACATGGCCGGTCGCCTTGACGAAGGCCTTGAACTGCTTGTTCGTCACCGGCGTGCGATCGATCCAGAACGCATCGACCGTTACGCGATGAACCGGAGCCTCTTCCGGATAATGGTCGTTCGAGCCCATCCGGAACGTGCCGCCGGGAATCCTGACCATGTCGCTGGTCAGGTCATCCTCCGACCGATTGATCCGCGCGATGTCGGGCGGCCGCAACAGCGTCATGGCCCAAACTCCAGACGTTGCTGGTTACGGGCAGGCATTGGACATTCCACTTCTCTTGACTGGAAGATACTTGTCGAAGCCCACCGGGATACCGCCTGCGTGTCGTGGCAGTGACCGAACGCACTTCGAAGCGCGCAAACTTCCCTTGCGTGCCCCCGACCGAAATCGGAGTTCACGCCCGACGTGTCGAAGACAAAGCTAGGACAACTCGGCGTTGTTGTGATGTGCAGTTTGTGCCAATCTGCACGGTACGAGACAGACCGCGACCTGGTTTTAATTCCAGACAACGGGGATACCGGGCCATGCTTCGGCCGATCTCGGTGAACAGTTGCAGCCTGCACAGCTTCGAAGGTCTACGCGAAGCCATTCAGGGCTCCCACGTCGAGGTGATGCAGCTGGGCCGTGGAAAATTCAGCGGCTCCTTGAGCCATGTCGGCATCGAAGATTTTTCGCTCAGCATCGGTTCGTTTTCCGTCGGCGTTCGCGCCCAGCGCGTCGCTACCGACGACAAGCTCATTGTCGGCATGCTTCTGAGCGCGCAAGACCGTGTCACCCACTGGTCTTTCGACATGCGTCCGGCGGACGTGCTGGTGATACCGCCCCGCGCCGAGCATGACAGCGTTTTCCATGGCGCCTCCGCCTATGCCGCGATCCGCCTCGATCTCGCCGATGTCGCCTCGGTTTTCAAGGGCGAACCGAGGCTGAGCGATCCCTCCGCGTGGCTCGAGAAAAATCACTACCGGGCGCACCGCTCGATCGGCCGCACCGCGCCGCGCCGTCTGCCGCTGATCATTTCCCACCTGGCGCAGTACCAGAGCGCGCTATCCGACGCCGCCGCCGATTTCTGGAAACGGTCGATCGTGGACGCGGTGACCGGAGCGATCATGCATGCGCAGCCTGCGGACTCCAGAGGGCCTTCGCCCTCCGCGATGCAAATGGTGGGAAAGGTCGACGAGTATCTCGCCGCGACCGGCCACAGGCCCGTCCACATTTCCGAGATCTGCGCGCACCTCAACGTCACCCGGCGGACGCTGCACCGCGCCTTCTGCGACGCGCTCGGCCTCGGACCGATCACCTACCTGCGCTACAAGCGTCTCTGCGCCATCCACTCCGTCCTGCGGGAAAGCGATCCAGCAACCACCACCGTCGCACAGGTCGCGATGCAGCACGGCTTCATCGAACTCGGACGCTTCTCGCACTATTACCATACACTGTTTGGGGAATATCCGTCGCAGACACTGGGCAGCCGCGGGAGGCGGGACGATGCGGCGTTGAGAACATACGCAGACGCTGCGCGCTCGCATTAGCGTCGGCTGAGTTCTGCGGTCGGCCGCTTCTACAGAAGAAACCCCAGTATCCGCCGGGATACTGGGGGTTTTTTACTTGGTTGCGGGGATAGGATTTGAACCTATGACCTTCAGGTTATGAGTTTTATAAAGTCGGTTTTCGCTACTCTACGAACGCGCCGCATTCCCCACTCCGCGCCGCGACAACTCGTTGAGCAAGCTTGATTTATTCCCGCAGCCGCTCTTACCTTGCCTGCGAAGTGCTACGCCATGACTTTCGTCGCGCCGCTTCCACGACGCTTCCACGAAACATAGGCCGGCCAAAAATCTGAGGGTCGGAACGTTACGCGAACGGATGCAGTATGGCGAAGATCAAGATTACCAAGAGGTCAGTCGAGGGCCTCAAGGTCACGTCCAAAGATTATATCGCCTTCGATACAGACCTTCCTGGGTTCGGGGTGCGCGTCATGCCGAGCGGGAAGCGGTTCTTCTTGGTTCAATACCGACGCCATGGCCGGACGCGCCGAGTGATGATCGGGCAATTCGGAATTGTGACCGCGGAACTGGCGCGCCGCGAGGCAACGATCAAGCTGGGCAGCGTGCGAGGTGCCGACGGCGACCCTGCAGCATTGCGCGATGCTGAACGTCAATCTACGACAATGAAAGAACTCGGAGAGCGCTTTATTACACAATATGTTCCCGTTCGTTGCAAACCGTCGACACAGGCAGAATATCGGCGCTCGGTCGAGCTATTCCTCGATCCGTTTTTTGCTAAGCAGCACGTTCGCTCAGTGACTACAGCTGACGTCGCAGAGTTGCACGGCTCTTTGTCTCATATCCCCTATCAGGCAAACCGTACCCTTGGCGTCCTATCGAAAATGATGAATCTTGCTGAGACTTGGGGGATACGGGACAGGCACACTAATCCTTGTGAGGATATCGAACGCTATCCGGAACGTAAGCGCGAGAGGTTCTTGTCTCCCAAGGAACTGCAACGTCTCGGGCAAACGTTGACCGCTGCGGAGGCAAGTCAGACAGAAACCAAATATGCCGTTGCTGCTTTCCGCATCCTGCTGCTGACAGGGTGCCGCTTGTCGGAAATTCAGACCCTTGAATGGCGCTACGTGGATCTAGAACAGAACGAACTGCGCCTGCCCGATAGCAAGACTGGAGCGAAGACCGTCCACCTTGGTGAAGCGGCAGTAGCGTTGCTAGAAGCGCTGCCTCGCGTAACCGGAAATCCGTACGTCATCGTGGGAAAAAAGGAGAAAGCGCACTTAACCGATCTTCAGCATCCATGGCGTCGCATCCGGAAAGCCGCCGGACTTAACGACGTACGCATTCACGACCTCCGCCACACATTCGCGTCCGGCGGATTGCTCGTTGGCGAAGGCTTGGCGATGATCGGCAAATTGCTTGGACACACGCAGGTACAGACTACGGCGAGGTATGCCCATCTTGCGTCTGATCCGGTCAAGCAAGCAGCGACAAAGATTTCGGATCGCCTGGCTCTAGCTCTGCTTGGCACAATCGGCGAGGCAGGCGCCAAAAAGGGCAAGCAACCGAATACGTCGATTGACAATACGGACGACGATGCCGCGGCAGCTTAGACCCTCGTCTGGTTGTTCAGGGATCCACGGATTACAGTTCACACGGGAGAGGTCCAAGGTTCGATCCCTTGTGCGTCCACCATCAAGCCTTCAAAATCAATAGCTTAGAGAATTGCTTCTTAGCACGTTTGACGAGAATGGCTCAGCCATGGCCTACCCTCGCTCGCAGCCGCCGCGATCCCAACGCCGATCAAGAGACCTAGACTAGCGGCGGCGCAGACATTTGGATCGAGTCCGGAACCGTAGGGAAGTGTGGGCGACGCATTCATTTTCGCGCAACTCTCCATGGCCGAAACAAGGCGGGCCGTAAGTCACGCGAAAGCCAAGGAGGAACCTTAGGTTCGAGGGTTTGTTTAGCGATTGTAGGGTATCCAAGGCATGCGCGATAGCAAGTACGCGCTGTTGCAAGTCAAACGGACGTCGAAAGGCGTAACCATTCGCCGTAACTTAGGCTGCGCGATCCTTGTTCGACTGTTCCTCGACAACGGTCGCGGTTTCTTCGAACCCCTGTTCGTAATTGCCCGCGAACCTCTCCATATTGTCGGCCCACATCCTCAGCATTGATACCTGAAAGTGCATGATCGGCTTAAAAGCATTCATGCCGATTGCCGTCGTTGCGGTGGTGCGCCTTTGTGCGTCGGCCGCGATACGAGCTGCATTGGAGTTATTGTCTACCATGCTCTTATTCCTTTTTTTCTGGTGATAGGTCTTAAACCTGTGGCCGAAAGCTAAGCCTCGGTTCTTCACTGCGTGATACCAAACGCTCAGCCAAAGCTTGATCTGCCGCGAATCTTGCGCGTCTGTCGTCATGCAGTTCATCAAGCTTTTTCAGGTAAGCCACTGCCGCAATCTGCAAGAGGTCGAAGTCATACTCGCCGAAATTGCGGAGATTGTTAACGTAACGAAAGAGGTCGGAGCGCCGGTGGTGCCGTCCGGGAAGTGGTTGGAATTCGGTGTGGCGCATTCTCGGGTCAAGAT
>DAIMKE010000417.1:0-3311 GCA_036721875.1 Bradyrhizobium sp.
CTGCGGCTCCTTCAGCAGAGGGCGCAGCGCCAACCGAGGCGCGCCAGGAGATCCGGCAGGATCGTCCCCCGCGCGAGCGTTTCGAGGGCAAGGGCCGCGACAACGACAATCGCCGCGACAAGGTCGATCGCAACAAGGGCGACCGCAACAAGGGCGATCGCGACCGTGGTCCGCGCGACAAGGGCCGCGATTTCGGCGGACGCGACAAGGGCGGCCGTGACAAGCGCGATAGCGGCCCGTCGCATCGTCAGTGGGCGACCAGCGCAGCGCCGCGTGAGCGCGATCGTCCTGTCGATCCCAACTCACCGTTCGCCAAACTGGCGGCGCTGAAAGAACAACTCGCCGGCCGCAAGGAATAGCGCGTCAAAAAGTTTCGAGAGAGTTTGTTTGGAGCGGCAGCGTCTCGATAAATGGCTGTGGCATGCGCGGGTGGTGAAGGCCCGCACCTCGGCTGCCGCACTGGTCGAAGCCGGGCACGTTCGCATCAACGGCGTGCGCGAAAAGGCGCCGGGACATGCGGTGAAGCTCGGCGACGTGCTCACCATCGCGCTCGATCGCAACGTGCGCATTCTCAAGGTGGCGGGATTTTCCGAGCGGCGCGGCGATGCTGCGGCGGCGCGCGTGCTCTACGAAGATTTGCAGAACAGCAAAGAGTGATTAAGTGCACAGAGGCGGCGAGGAAGCCTGAAAACGGCGGCCTGCTTCCCTTGCGGCAGCCCACCGCATGCGCTACGCAAACCCCGGAAATCGATCGTTTCGGAGCCTTGGATGACTTACGTCGTCACTGAAGCCTGCATCAAATGCAAATATACCGACTGCGTTGAAGTCTGCCCCGTCGACTGCTTCTACGAGGGCGAGAACATGCTGGTGATCCATCCGGACGAATGCATCGATTGTGGTGTCTGCGAACCCGAATGTCCCGCCGACGCCATCAAGCCCGATACCGAACCGGGGCTGGAGAAGTGGCTCGAGGTCAACACCGAATACGCCAAGAGCTGGCCCAACATCACCCAGAAGAAGGAAGCGCCGACAGACGCGAAAGAATTCGAGGGCGTCGAGGGCAAATTCGAGAAATATTTTTCCAAGGAACCCGGCAGCGGCGACTGATCCGCCCGCCCATCCTGTGGATTAATTGAGCCCGTATCGGGCTTAATCTGAACCAAACAGAGCCTGCTGATTTACCCTATCGACCGACTTGTGGCCGAAAAGACCCCGTAAAGGTACGGAACCGGGCGTAAATCATTGATTTTTGCGGAAAATGTGCTATATTGGGCACATAATAAGCCGATCCTGGCCATGCGTACCTGTGGCCCCGGTGGGTTCCCGTAAAACATCGAACAGGGGCGTGGCAGTATCCGCGCGCAGGCTGTGTCACAGAAAACGCGTAAAAAGATTGCTTCCAAGACCACCAAAAAAGCCGCTTCGGCCAGCCGCAGCGCAACCAAGGGCCGTGCCAAGGCGACCGTAAAGGTCGCCAGGAAGGCTGCGGCCACAAAGTCCTCAAAGAACAAAAGAAGCGCAATGCCAGAAAAGACTGCCAAAACTGCCGCGAAAGCGACGGGCTCGAAGGCCACTGCTTCGAAGGTCGCCGCCAAGCCCCCTGTGAAGGCCGCTCCGCCGAAGGTTGCTCCCAAGGCTGTTATCGCGAAGGCTGCCGCCGTTGCGCCGAAGCCTGTCGCCAAGCCGGTTGCCGCTGCTCCGCGCGTCGAGGAGCCGAAGAAGGTCGTGACCCAGCGTCAGGGCTTCAAGGCCAATGAATTCGTGGTCTATCCCGCTCACGGCGTCGGCCAGATCCTAGCCATCGAGGAGCAGGAGATCGCGGGTGCCAAGCTCGAGCTGTTCGTGATCAATTTCATGAAGGACAAGATGACGCTCCGCGTGCCGACCGCCAAGGTCGCCAATGTCGGAATGCGCAAGCTGTCCGAGCCGGCGCTGGTCAAGAAGGCGCTGGAGACCCTGAAGGGCCGCGCGCGCGTCAAGCGCACGATGTGGTCGCGCCGGGCGCAGGAATACGAAGCCAAGATCAATTCGGGCGACATCGTCGCGATCGCCGAAGTGGTCCGCGATCTCTACCGTTCGGAATCGCAGCCCGAGCAGTCCTACTCGGAACGTCAGCTCTACGAAGCCGCGCTCGATCGCCTGTCGCGCGAAATCGCCGTCGTCCAGCATTCGACGGAGACCGAAGCGGTCAAGGAAATCGAAAGCCAGCTCGCCAAGAGCCCGCGCCGCGGCGCCAAGACCGAAACCGCCGGGGCCGACGGTGAAGCCGACGAGGCCGATGTCGAGGCTGATGGCGATGAATCCACCGTGGCGGACGAAGCCGCCTGAAAGGGTTCGACGGATTGAAAAACGAAAGCCCGGTCGCAAGACCGGGCTTTTTGTTGTGTGTAGAAGCGACGTGAGCAGGAGACACAGGCAACATGGCGGACGACACGAACATTCGAACCGGCCAGTGCCATTGCGGAGCGGTACGTTTCGAGGTGAAGCTCAGCGACGGCTTCAATTCGATCCTTCGCTGCACGTGCTCCTACTGTCGCATGCGAGGCGCCGTCGTTGCGATGGCGGAAATGGGCGGGATCAAGTTCCTGCAGGGCGAGGATGCGTTGACAAGCTACCGCTTCCATACCGGATCGGCGCAGCACTTCTTCTGTTCCCGCTGCGGAATCTACACGCATCATCAGCGGCGATCCAACCAGAATTCATATGCCGTGAACGTGGCCTGCCTGGACGGGGTAAGTCCGTTCGATTTCCCTGAGGTGCCTGTCACGGATGGCGTCAATCACACGAAGGACACCGGCAGTCCAACGCGTCGAGCGGGCACGCTCCGGTTCATGCCGGCTGACGAGAGCCCTCAGAACCGATAAGGCTCCGAGCCAAATTCTGTCCACGACGAGAGCGGGAGGTCTCTGCTCAATCCACCACGATCTTCACGCGGTCCCTTGGCTTGACCTGGGCTTGCTGGTCGAGGCCGTTAAGGATGCGAAAACGCTCGGCGGGGCGATCGATGCCGGCCATGCGGTGGGAGAGGGATTCCACGGTGTCGCCGGGCTGGACGGTGATGACCTTGATGCGCAGCGGACGCGCGGCCTGGATTTCTTCCAGCGTCAGGCGGCGGAACGAGTTCACGGTCTCGCGCGCGTTGCGCTCGCTTTCGGTGGTGCGCTGCTTGGAGGCGAAGATGAAGCGGTAGACATCGGTGCCGAAGCGCAGCGCGTAAACCTTGAACTGCCACTGTTCGCCGTTCGCGGATGCGGCGGCCACCGGGAAGCCGTTGATGGTGAGGTCCTCGGTCGAAGCCTTGTCGACGCCTT
>DAIMKE010000417.1:3321-5845 GCA_036721875.1 Bradyrhizobium sp.
AGATAATCCGACAGCGACTGTTCGGCGGGCACGCGCACCACGTCGAAGCGCATCGCCTGGGTGCCGCCCTCGCGCACGCCGATCACGGCCTGCGCGGTGTTGTCGAGCGTAAAGGTTTCGGGCGCGGCGAAGGTGAAGCCGAGCTTGGGATGCAGGAAACGACGCCCGCGCACGAAGCCTTCGCTGGGGTCTTCGCCGTAAACGATGTTGTCGATGGCGGCAAGATAGGTTTCGCGATCCCGCTCGGCGGCTTGCGGCGAAGTGTATCGGCGCGCGCTGGCCTGCGCGTTCTGTACGCGCTCGGGTGTCGCCGGGTGCGAGGAAAGGAAGTCCTGGGCGCGCGGATCGAGCGAGGTCTTGCCGGCCTTCAGCGCCGCGTTGCGCTCCATCGCGGCGAGGAAGCGCGCCGCGCCATAGGGATCGAAATTGGCGCGCGCCGAAATCCCGACGCCAATGCCGTCGGCCTCGAATTCCTGCGCTCGCGAGAAGTTCGCCATCGTCAGTTTGGTCTTGGCCAGCGCCAGCGCTGTGAGATCCGGATCGTTGCCCATGTCGGTGACGACCTTGGTCACCACCGCAGCCTGCCGCGCCTGGTCTTCCCGGATCGAGGCGTGCTTGGCCAGCACATGCGCCATCTCGTGGCTCAGCACCGAGGACAGTTCCGAGGTGTCGCTGGCGAGTGCGATCAGTCCGCGCGTTACGTAAAGCTGCCCGGTCGGCAGGGCGAACGCGTTCACCGCCCCGGAATTGAGGATCGTGACCCGGTAGGCCTGGTCGGGGCGATCGGATGCCGCGACCAGCCGGTCGACCGTCTTGCCGATCAGGGACGCCAGCTTCGGATCGTCGTAGGCGCCGCCATAGGAGGAGAGGATGCGCTCATGCTCGCGCTCACTCGCGGGCGTCTGGACGACGGTGCGGTTCGGCTTGGGCGCGGCCGGGGCGGGCGCGGCAGTCTCCAGCTTTCCCAGATTGCCGCAGGCGGCGAGCGTCAGTCCGGCGCACAGCAGCGCCGGCGCAGCCAGGAGGCGGCAACCAGTCTTCTTTTGGCGCCGTGTTGCACGATGCGTCAAATCAGCCACTGGGATCACGATCCGATCGGACTCGACCGGATTATGCCCCCATCCCTTCGTTTGCGCATGACCGAATCGAAAGCCGGTGCCCAGTTTTCGAATCACACGCTATTTCCCGCCCAGCACCTCAATTTGCCCCACCCGAAGCAAATCAATTCGTGGTCCTCCCCGCGACCCGACAAAGCCGCGGACACGAATCCGTTTATTTTCGAGTGACTTAGGCGCAAGCCCAGCCGTCTCGAATGTCGATATGATGCGCCCTGAAATAGTCGCAGCAAAGTCCCGTGTCCAGTTACGACCGAAATTCAGGTAGGTCACAGTCCCTGCTTGACGAACGGACAGTACTCTGCCCTCGACCACCGCGAATTGCCCCATCCCGGCCAGAATATCGCCGGGACTTTCCGCGTTTTTTATGGCGGTGGGGTGAGTCCAGATTCCCAATTTGGCTTGCCGCGCCACTTTCTCGGCGGCGGCCAGCTCTGCGGCGCATTCCTTGTCCGCCACATCCGCAGATGCGAACGCCTCGCCACGGCGGAGCATTTCGCCCTGCACGGAAATCTCCGAGCCGTCCGCGAAGACAAAGGCCGGCTGGCGACCGTAACGATCCGGTGCGTCGTCTTCGCCGTGCAGCGTCACATGGCGTCCGCTGACGAGGGCCGCCAACGCGGTCCTGCCGCGGGCGTTGTCGGTTCCGGTCCGCTCGATCCCGGCGAGGCGGACTTCGCGGCCGTCATCAAGGCGAAAGCTGCGCCCGTCGAGCACGGTGACGACGCGGCCTTCGCCTTGCGGCTCGAAAGCGCAATCGGCATTCGCCTGTCCGCAGGTGGACAGCGCGAGAATTGTCGCAACAATGGCCCGGTGACGCCATGCCGGATCGGTCATTACGCGGCTTGCTCCAGGTCCGTTCCCGAGTGCGTTCAAGTGTCCGTTCCCGTATGCACGATGTTATCATGCTACCAGAGATTGCCAAGAAGGGGGAGACCATGGAGATCAACGGCATCGCACATATTTTCCTCACCGCTTCGAATTTCGCGCGGTCCCGCGATTTCTATTCGAGGCTGCTGCCGTTCCTGGGGCTGAAGCCGGTCATCGATACCGAGACGACGTATTACTGCGTCGGCGGCCGCACCGCGGTTGGCATCAGCGCACCGTCAGCAGAGCACGAAGGCGCGGCCTTCGAGCAAAAGCGCGTCGGCCTGCATCACCTGTGCTTCCGCGCGCGCGAACGCGCCGACATCGACGAACTGCACGGCTTCCTCCAGACGCTCGGCGCAAACATCATCCGCGCCCCGCGCGAGAATCAATGGGCGCCGGGATATTATTCGATCCTGTTCGAAGACCCCGACGGCATACGGCTCGAGCTCAATCACGTGCCGGGGAAGGGGCTGCTCGGATAATTTGTAGATTCCATGGGGCGGTGAGCGTGGCCTTTCCGATAGGTTTGGGTTTCCACA
>DAIMKE010000418.1:0-5841 GCA_036721875.1 Bradyrhizobium sp.
GGTTCATTGTCGTCCCCTCGTCATTCTCCGTTGTCATGCCCGCGAAGGCGGGCATCCAGTACTCGCCGGCGTCTCAGATCGATCGAGAGGCCGCGGCGTACTGGATCGTCCGGTCAAGCCGGACGATGACGGGTGTATTTGTGGTGCGCAGGTTGCCATCTTCTCACACCGCGATCCTGTGCGCGGCGGCGGCTTCCGGCGCTATCCATTTGCGGAACAGATCAAAATCGACATTGCCGCCGGACAGGATCAGGCCGACGCATTTGCCGGCGAGCCTGTCCTTCTCCTGCAGCGCCGCAGCCAGCGGGGCTGCGCCCGCGCCCTCGGCAAGATTGTGCGTATCGGTCCAGTAGGCGCGGATGGCGGCGGCGACTTCGTCATCGGTGACCTGCACGATGCGCGAGGCGCCCTTGCGGATCATGGCGAGGGCATCCGCGACAGGAACGCGCGTGGCCATGCCGTCTGCCAGCGTGTTGCTGGTTTCGGTGGTGACGACCGTGCCGGCCGCGAACGACAGCGCATAGGACGGCGCTTGCGTCGACTGCACGCCGACGATCTCGGTTTTCAGCCCGAGCAGATCGCGTGCCATGATGCAGCCGCAGATGCCCGAGCCCTGCCCGATCGGCACATAGAGCACGTCGAGGTCGGGCGCCGCCCGCAGCAACTCGAGCGCGTAGGTCGCGACGCCGCGCACGAGGTCCGGGTGAAACGACGGCACCATGTGCAGGCCGGCGAACTGGGCGTGGCGCGCGGCTTCTTCGGCGGCCGCCTGAAAGTCCTCGCCATGCTCGACCAACTCGGCGCCGAACGCGCGCATGGCGCGGTTCTTCTCGACCGAATTGCCCCGCGGCACATAGATCACGGCCGGAACGCCATGGCGACCGGCCGCGAATGCGAGGCTCTGCCCGTGATTGCCGCGCGTGGCGGAGATGATCCCGGGCGTGTTCGGGCGCTCCCGCTTCAGCCGGTCCAGATAAACCAGCCCCCCGCGCACCTTGAAGGCGCCGATCGGCGTGTGATTCTCATGCTTGACCACGACACGCGTACCGAGCCGCTGGCCAAGCAGCGGCCAGACATGCGCCGGCGTCGGCGGCACCGCCTGGCCCACGATCTCGTGTGCGCGCTCGAGTTCGGCAAGATCAAACACTTCTCTGTCCTCTCCCCCACGCGTCGTCCCCGCGAAGGCGGGGACCCAGTCTTTCAGAGGCATCCGGGCAGGCCCGAACTGCCGCTACGTACTGGATCGCCCGATCAAGTCGGGCGATGACAGCGGAATTTGTGGCCGGCGTTCTCACACCCGCATTCTCACACCAGCGCCTTGCCGCCGGCGAAGGCCGCGGCGGTGGCTTCGTCGGTCGCTTCCACCGGCAGCAGCATTTCGTTATGCGCCTTTCCGGACGGAATCATCGGGAAGCAGTTTTCCAGCGTAGCGACGCGGCAATCGAACAGCACCGGGCGCTTGACGCTGATCATTTCCTTGAGCGCGCCGTCGAGATCGCCGGGCTTGATCGCCCGCAGGCCGACGCAGCCGAAGGCGTCCGCAAGCTTGACGAAATCCGGCAGCGCCTCGGAGTACGAATGCGACAGCCGGTTGCCGTGGAGCAGTTGCTGCCACTGCCGCACCATGCCCATATACTGGTTGTTGAGGATGAAGATCTTGATCGGCAATTCGTACTGAACGGCCGTCGACATTTCCTGCATCGTCATCTGCACCGAGGCGTCGCCGGCGATATCGATCACAAGACTGTCGCGATGCGCGACCTGCACGCCGAGCGCGGCCGGCAGGCCGTAGCCCATGGTGCCGAGACCGCCCGACGTCATCCAGCGATGCGGCTCCTCGAAACCGTAGAACTGCGCCGCCCACATCTGGTGCTGGCCGACCTCGGTCGTGATGTAGGTGTCGCGGCCGCGCGTCGCCGCGAACAGCCGCTCGATGGCGTATTGCGGCAGGATGATATCGTTGTTCTTCTTGTAGGCGAGCGAATTGCGCGCGCGCCACACCGCGATTTCCTGCCACCAGGCCTTGATGTCGGGCTTCTTCGCTTCCGCCTTGAATACCTGCAGCAGGTCGCCCATCACGTTGGCGGCGTCGCCGATGATCGGCACGTCGACGCGGATATTCTTGTTGATCGAGGACGGATCGATGTCGATGTGGATCTTCTTCGAGCCCGGCGAGAACGCGTCGACGCGGCCGGTGATGCGGTCGTCGAAGCGCGCACCGATGCACAGCATGACGTCGCAATCATGCATCGCCATGTTGGCCTCGTAGGTGCCGTGCATGCCGAGCATGCCGAGCCAGTTCTTGCCGCTCGCCGGATAGGCGCCGAGGCCCATCAGCGTCGAGGTGATCGGAAAGCCCGTGGCCCCGACCAGGTCGCGCAACAGTTTCGACGCTTCGGCGCCGGAGTTGATGACGCCGCCGCCGGAATAGATCACCGGCCGCCTGGCCGACGCCAGCAGCGCCACGGCCTTGCGGATCTGCGCGCCATCGCCCTTCAGCCTTGGCGTGTAGGAGACGTGCACATCGGACTTGCGCGGCGGATGGTAGGTGCCGACCGCGAACTGCACATCCTTCGGCACGTCGACCAGCACCGGACCGGGACGTCCCGAGGTCGCGACATAGAACGCCTCGTGCAGCACCTTGGCCAGATCGTTGACGTCGCGCACCAGCCAGTTGTGCTTGGTGCAGGGACGCGTGATGCCAACGGTGTCGCATTCCTGGAACGCGTCGTTGCCGATCAGATGCGTCGGGACCTGCCCGGTGATGCAGACCAAGGGAATCGAATCCATCAGCGCGTCCGTCAGCGGCGTCACCATGTTGGTGGCGCCGGGACCCGAGGTCACCAGCACCACGCCGGGCTTGCCGGTCGATCGCGCATAGCCTTCTGCGGCGTGGCCGGCGCCCTGCTCGTGCCGCACCAGGATGTGCTCGACCTCGCTCTGCTGGAAAATCTCGTCATAGATCGGAAGCACCGCGCCGCCGGGGTAGCCGAACAGGTGCTGGACGCCATGATCGATGAGCGCGCGCACGATCATCGCGGCGCCGGTCATCTGGTTCGGATCGTGGCTCTTGTCGGTCATGACGTACTCCTGGCTTGCTCCGGATGCGCTGTTGCCAGCGGCTTCTTCACGTGTCTGTTTCGGGAAATAAAAAAGGGCCCCAGAGGCCCCATGCACACCGCCTGATTTTGGAATGGCCTCAGCCACCCCCGGCGGTGCGCCTGGGTACGACTACGATAAGGAGTTTGGTAATAATATTACGCATTTGAAGGCTCTAACTTACCAAAGATTGCGCCGTTATACCGCCCGGTCCCGGGATGTCAAGGGAAGGACGCCATCTGCGCGATTTTCGCAGCTTAGCGGGGTTCCCGGCGTTCGGCGAGTGCGAATTTCGTGCGTGCAGGCATGCAGCGCCCCAAAGGCCACCGTCATTCCGGGGCGCACAGGGTGCGAACCTCAGATGTGCGATTGCACATCGGGGAATCTCGAGATTCCGGGTTCACTCGTTTCACGAGCGCCCCGGAATGACCTTAACCAGCCACCCCCTCGCCGCTTCCGGCGGTACCCATTCAAACTCCGGTAGTTGGTGCCGGAACCAGGTAAACTGGCGCTTGGCATAGTGGCGGGTATCGGCGCGGCTGATCTCGGCGGCCTGGTCGCGGGTGATTTCGCCGCGCAAATGCCGGATCAACGCCGGCACGCCGTGGGCCTTCATCGCCGGCAGCAGGGGATCGAGCTTGCGCGCGGCCAACGCCTCGACCTCCTCCAGCGCGCCTGCGGCCAGCATCGCATCGAACCGCGCATCGATCCGGGCGTAGAGCTGGTCGCGCTCCGGCGCGAGGAACACCGCGGAGAATTCGCTCCGAGGCAGCAGCGGCGGCAGGGCTTCGCGGTGCCAGTCGGTCAGCGCGCGGCCGGTGGCCTCGATCACCTCCAGCGCGCGCGCAATACGGGTGCGATCGCGCGGCTTCAGCCGTTCGGCCGACACCGGGTCCCATCGCGCCAGTTCGGCATGCAGCGCCTCGACCCCGTCGTGCTCCAGCCGCGCGCGAACCGCTTCGCGCACCTCGGCGGGGATCGGCGGCACCGCGGACAGGCCGCGCGTCAGCGCCTTGAAATACAGGCCGGAACCGCCGACGAAGATCGGCAGCCGCCCTTCGGCGCGCGCCTGCGACAGCACCTTGGCGGCATCCGCCACCCAGGCGCCCGACGAGTAATTCACGGACGCGTCGACATGGCCATAGAGCCGGTGCGGCACGCGCGCTTCTTCCTCCGCCGTCGGCCGCGCCGTGACGATGCGGAGGTCGCGATAGACCTGCATGGAATCGGTATTGATGACCACGCCGCCAGTGTTTTGGGCAAGCTCCAGCGCCAGCGCCGACTTGCCGCTGGCAGTCGGCCCTGCGATAAGCACGGCCTTGCCCAAAACTGGCGAATTGGTCCGCATGTCCCTGGTCGCTACCCTCATTTGCAATCCGGTCAATCCCGCGCTCGACAGCACGATCGTCGACGGCGCGCTGACCGTTCTCCCCTCGCCCGGAACGGCGCAATGGCTGTTCGACGAAGTCGCGGTCGACATCCCCTTCGACAGCCCGGTCAGAGGCCCGGAAGACATCAAGGCGATCGAAAGGCGCCTGCAAGCGGCCCGCGGCGATTTCCCGATCGACATTGTCGTGCAACCTGTCGCGGCCCGGCGCAAGAAACTTTTTCTGGCGGACATGGATTCCACCATGATCGGCCAGGAATGCATCGACGAACTGGCCGATTTCGCCGGCCTGAAGGCACATGTTTCGGCCATCACCGAACGCGCGATGCGCGGCGAAATCGAGTTCGAGCCGGCGCTGCGCGAGCGCGTTGCGCTGCTGAAGGATATGCCGGTAAGCGTCGTCGATGAAGTACTGGCAAAGCGCATCACGACGACGCCGGGGGGCCGCGAACTGGTTTCCACCATGCGTGCAAACGGCGCCTGGACCTGCCTGATCTCCGGCGGCTTCACGCTGTTCACCAACGCTGTCGCGGCCAAAATCGGCTTCCAGGAGAACCGCGCCAACGAGTTGAAGGTTCAAGACGGCAAGTTCACCGGCGAAGTCACTGAACCGATCCTCGGCCGCGCCGCCAAGCTCGCAACGCTGATCGAGCTTCGCGATTCCTTCGATCTCGACGACATCGACACGCTGGTGACGGGCGACGGCGCCAACGACCTCGGCATGATCGAGGCGGCCGGCCTCGGCGTCGCCTATCACGCCAAGCCCGCGGTCGCGGCCGCCGCCGCCGCGCGGATCGATTACGGCGACCTCACTGCGCTGCTGTATGCGCAGGGGTATCGAAGGGACGAGTTTGTGGGGGCGTAGCCTCAGGCCGTCATCACCCGCGAAGGCGACGCGAAGGCGGGTGATCCAGTATTCCAGAGGCATCAGCGAAAAGAACCGAAAGGCTGCGGCGTACTGGATACTCCGCCTTCGCGGAGTATGGCAGCCGACGTGTGGGATCTCGCTCCTACTGCAGCTGCCCTACTGCACGCTGAGCGCCACGAAGCGCAGCTCGCCCTGGCCGTTGGCGACCAGCAGCAGGACCGATTTCTTGCCGTCCTTCTTGAGCTGATCGACGCGCTTCTTGATATCGGCGGCGTTGGTCACCGCTTCCTGCGCCACCTCGACGATGACGTCGCCGGCCGAGAGACGCTTTTCGGCGGCATCTGAAGCGTTGTCGACGCCGGTGATGACGACGCCCTTCACGCTCTCCTTGATCTTGAACCGGGTGCGCAGATCCTTGCTCAGCGCGGCGAGATCGAGGCCGAGCGCCTTCTGCGTCACCAACTTCTCTGGCGGATCTTCCTTGGTC
>DAIMKE010000419.1:0-5838 GCA_036721875.1 Bradyrhizobium sp.
TCCGTGCCGAACAGGGTGTGACTCAGGTTCAACTTCTCCTTCACGCTCGGGATGAACTCCAGCGCCGCCGCGGCCAGCGCGGCCAGCGACCCGCCGGCGATGTACCCGCTGCTCAGCAGCACGCCCGGGCTGCCGTCCCCCTCGTCCGGCTTGTTCCGCAGCCGGTCCACCAGTGCCCGTACCATGCCGCCGATAAAGATGGGCACGCTGCTCGACAGCGGCAGGTACACCCCCACCGCGAACGCCAGCGCCGACACCCCGCACAGGTGGACGGTCAGGGCGATGAGCGCCCCGATCATCACCAGCCCCCACGGCAGGTTGCGGTCCAGGATGCCGTCGATGATGAGCGCCACCAGCTGCGTCTTCGGGGCGTCGAACTTGTACTGCACCTTCGCCCCGTTGTCCTCCGTCTTCAGCACCCCGTTCACCGCCGGGTCGCACAAGTAGGCGAACGACCCGTCGTCCCGGACCAGGTACCGCCCCGGCTTCACGTCCTCCGGTTTGCCGGCGGCGAGCATGGCCGGGTCGAGCTTCTCCCGTTCGCCGATCACCAGCACCGGGCGGTCGAGCGCGGCGGCGCGACTGGCACGCTCCAGCACGTCCAGAAAGACGGTCGACTGTCCGATGACCTGGCTCGCGCGTTCCATGGCCTGGCACTTGGCGTAGAATCCCAACACTTGGCAAGTGTCGATCGCATCGCGGCCCGTTCATCGGGGCGAAAGGTCGCAAAACCGCCACTCCTTGATTTGGCACAGCGGTTGCAAAGCCTGTTGCACCACCCGCAGCGGTGGACAACGATACCAAGGTTCAGGGAGAAAACCCATGGAACGCCAGGAACGCCAGAATGCCACGACCCGCTTTGCCACCCTGCTCCCCGTCGGGATTTGCGGTGCGGCGCTGCTGCTCGGTCTTGCCCAGCCCGCCGCCGCCCAGGCGCGCGAAATGAGCCGTGACCAGTGGATGGCGCGTGTGGCCAACAGCCTCAATGCGAACATCCGCTCGATCGACGGTGTGCCGCAGGCGGTTCGCCAGAACGCGGCAGCGATCGTCGCCGTGACGTTCGACGCCGACGGCAAGTGCCGCGGCGCGACGCTGGCCCGGCCGACCGGAAACGCCGTGCTCGACCGCGAAGCGATGCGCGCGGTGTCGAAGGTCAATTTCCCGCAGATGCCCCAGGCGCTGCGCGGGTCGGCCCGTACCGTCGCGATGGAGGTGTTCTTTGGCGACCCGAGCCTCAACCCCGAGCGGGCGAAGATCCGCAACACCTCGACCAAGGTCGCTCGCGGCCACGTCAAGAGCAACCCGGACAGCCTGAACAGCTGATCCGTCCCGGCCGGGGCGGCGACGCCCCCAACGTCGCCCCGGCCCGTCAAACCTGATTGCACGCACGAAGGAGTATCCCAGATGGGCATTTTTTCCCGAACCCGCGACATCATCGCCGCGAACGTCACCGACCTGCTCGACAAGGCGGAGGACCCGGCCAAGATGATCCGGATGATCATCCTCGAAATGGAGGAGACTCTGGTCGAGGTTCGCGCCTCCGCCGCGCGCACCATCGCGGATCAAAAGGAAATGCGCCGCCACATCGCCAAGCTCGAGAAGCTGCAGGAGAGCTGGACCGAAAAGGCCGAGCTCGCGCTGAGCAAGGGCCGCGAGGATCTGGCCAAGGCCGCGCTGGTCGAAAAGCAGAAGGCCGCCGACATGGCCGAGCAGCTCGCCCAGGAGATCCATGTGCTCGACGATGCGCTCAAGGCGTCGGAAGAGGACATCACCAAGCTGCAGAACAAGCTGCGCGAGGCACGTGCCCGCCAGAACTCGATCGTCACCCGGCTCGAAAGCGCGACCAATCGCCTGCGCGTGCGCGAAATGTACGCCGGTGAGCGGATGCAGGACGCCTTCAGCCGCTTCGACCTGATGGAGCGCCGCGTCGACCTGGCCGAAGGCCGGGCGGATGCGGCCGGCCTGGGCGGCGCGCCCAAGTCGCTGGAGGAGGAGATCGCCGAGCTCAAGTCGGCCGAGAAGGTCGATGCCGAGCTGGCCGCGCTGAAGGCCCGCCTGAACAAGGAGGGCTGACGCCATGGAAGACGTCTTCCTTCCCATCATGATCGTGGGGATGCTCTTCATCGGGCTCCCCTGGGTGGTCATGCACTACATCACCAAGTGGAAGCAGTCGGCGACGCTGACCGGCGAGGACGAAAAGCTCCTCGACGAACTCCACTACACCGCCCGCCGGCTCGAGGAGCGGCTCCAGACTGTGGAGCGCATCATCGCCGCCGACGACCCCGACTTCCGGCCGAACCAGGCATCGCCTGAGCCCACCGGCTACGACTATACCAGGAGGAACTGAAATGTCCGCCAGCCGCACGAAACTCTATCTCGACAAACAGAACGGCAAATGGTCGGGCGTGTGCGCCGGGATCGCCGACTATACCGGAGTCGACGTGATGTGGGTCCGGATCGGGGCCGTCATCCTGACGCTGCTGGGCGGGTTTCCCTGGACGATCATCGCCTATTTCATGATCGCCTGGCTCGCGCCGGTAAAGCCTTCGGGCCTGTATGGCAGCCCTGAGGACGCCAAGTTCTGGCAGGGCGTGCGCTCGAACCCCAGCCGTTCGACGTCGGAAGTCCGCTCGAAGTTCCGCGACATCGATCGTCGCCTCGCCGACATCGAACTCTATTACACCAGCCGCAACCGCCGCCTCGCCGACGAAATCGACAGCCTGCGGTAAGCACCATCGGGCACAACAGGGAAGACGAACATGTCCGAACATCTGCTGATGGAATTGATGAAGCCGTTGATGCTGCTCGCCGCGCTGGGCCTGACGACCTGGCTGGCCGCCAGCTGGCTCCGCGGTCGCACGGGGCAGGCAGGCCAGGCCGCCGCCACCGAAAACGCCGCCGAGATCGCCGCGCTGCGCCAGGAGAATGAGCGGCTCAATTTCAACCTCCGGCTGATCGAGGAGCGCGTCGAAGTGCTCGAAGTGATCGCCACCGATCCCGCCCGCCGCGTGGCGCGCGAGATCGAGACGCTGGCCTGAACGGCCTTCAAGGGAACAGGGAGAAGCACAATGAGCTGGGGTGGACCGAGTTTCGTCATCGCGCTCATCGCCATGTCGATGATCGGCGGTCTGGTCACCACCTGGATACGCGCCAAGAACGGCTATCCGATCGAGGATGAACGGGGCGAGATGACCCCGCGTCCGAACCCGGATGCCGATCGCAAGATCGAACTGCTGTCGCACGAGAACGAGCGGCTGACGGGTCAGATCATGCGGCTCGAGGAGCGCATCGCAGTGCTGGAACGGATCGCTACCGATCCCGCCGACCGCATCGCCCGAGAGATAGACGCGCTGCGTTGATCGCCACGAACAGGGAAGCAAAGTTCATGGAACATATCGGACAGATTCTGAACGCGGCGCCGCTGATCGTCACGCTCACCGCACTCGGCATCGGCGGCTGGGTGCTCACCACGTGGATGCGGGTCAAACATGGCTATCCGCTTGACGGTGCCTGGGGCCAGTCCATCTATCCGCAGCGTAATGACGAGGCGATGGAACGGATCAAGCTGCTCAGCCAGGAAAATGCGCAGCTGCGCGCCGAACTGGGCGCGATCAAGGACCGGCTCGCCAATGTCGAGCGGATTGTCACCGATAGCAGCCACCTGCTCGACCGCGAGATCGAGCAGCTGCGCGGCCGGTCGAATTGAGAGGGTGAGACGCGATGAAGGAATTCATTCTGTGGGGTTTGATGATCCTGGTTATCGGGGGCGCAGCTTGGTCCACGATTGCTGGGAGCATCGAGGAAAACCGCAAAAATCGCGAACAGGCTGAAAAAGATAAGCTGATCGCCGACCTGCAGCGCCGGGCGCAGGAAAGCGAGCTGGTGATTGCCAGATTGACCACTCAGGACAGTGACGAAGTCGCGCACCTGTCCGCCCACATCAAGCGTCTGGAACAGCGCATCCGGGTCCTTGAGCGCGTCGTCACCGATCGCGGCACCGTATTGGCGCACGAAATCGACGCGCTGCGCGATGAAGCGGTAAGCTGAGGGAGAGCATCATGGACAAGGGCTGGATGGTCATCGGTTTCTTCTTCATCGTCGTCGGCCTGCCCGTGATGCTTGGCGTGGGCGGCGACATGTTCAAGCGGTGGCTGAAGCACAAGGAAGCGATGACCAAGGCGCTGAACGAGCAAACCGCCGAAAAGGCCGCGCAATATGCCGCGCAGGTCGAACGGCTGGAACAGCGGGTGCGCGTGCTGGAGCGCGTTGTCACCGACCGCGGCACCACGCTGGCCCATGAAATCGAGACGCTGCGCGATCAGCCGCTGAACTGACGCGCAATCAGGGAATAGCGACGCACCGACGGCTGCGGTGAGCAACGCCACAGCCGACTCCGGAACCGCGTCCGACACAAGGGAGCGAGAACATGACCGACCCGATGCTCACCCTCGCGATCACCACCGCGCTGCTCGCCGGCGTGGCGATGATCACCGCCGCGGCGCTCACCGCCTGGCGCGGCTGGCTGGCACTCAAGCAGCAGGAGCTGATGGTCACGGGCCAGAGCGCCCAGCCCCAGCCAAGCTCGGCCGGCGCGCGGATCGAGATTGCGGACCTCAAGGAACGCGTCCGCAAGCTGGAAGCGATCGCAGCGGGGGTGGATCTCTGATTGGCGAGCAGCCCCAGCGTTGAGGGTCGCTGGATTAGCCAGGGGCCCCGGCCTGCGGGAAGTGCTTAAAGTGGTGAGAGGCCCCGGCCTCCGCCGGGGCAACGACAGGTAGCGCGTCGCCCCGGCGCAGGGGCCCCCGCAAAGTAGTACTTTGCGGGGAACCCCGAAGGCCGGGGCCTCTGGCAGAATTAGCGCTGCCCCCTCCCCCTCGCCCCAATCCCGCATTCCCATCCGCGCCGTGCCCGCTATATCGCGCCGCATGACAAAGCTTGCCGACCTGGCCGACGAATATGGCTTCCTCGATCCCGACGACCGCTACCGCCTGCTGATCGACCTTGGCCGCGCGCTCGCGCCAATGCCCGAAGCGCTCAAGACCGATGCGACGCTGGTGCGCGGGTGCTCCGCCTCGGTCTGGGTCTATCCGACCGTGCGCGACGACGGCACGCTGCACTTCCTGGCCGACAGCAATGCCGCGATCACCAAGGGGATCATCGCGCTCGTGCTGCTCACCGTGCAGGACCAGCCGCCGCCCGCGATCCTGGCGACCGACATCGACGCCGCGCTCGCGCCCTTCGACCTCAAGAACCAGCTCAGCTCCAACCGCACCCAGGGCATTCCGAACATGATCGCGCTGATCCGCGAAACGGCCGCGCGCTACGCCGGGTGAACGCGACGGCGCTTTCGCATGGGGGAAACTGGTCCTATGGCACTCAAATTCATCCCTCACCGCTCATGTTGAAATGCTGACTCATCCGTGTCGTCTTTGAGCATCATACCCCAGACTTTCCCGTCACCCCGGCCTCGCGCCGGGGTCCCGCTTCTTCTTGTGGCGGATCAGGCAGCGGGACCCCGGGTCAAGCCCGGGGTGACGGTAGAAGGTCGGCCGCGCTTGGCTTCAAACTCCAACGCTGGGTCAGCCGCTCAAAATCCGAGGTCCGGGAAAGACTGGTTCGCACACCACCACAAGGACGCTCGATGACCCTGACCGTCGCCATCCAGATGGACCCGCTGGACCAGATCAACATCGCCGGGGATTCGAGCTTCGCGCTCATGCTCTCGGCCCAGGCGCGTGGACACCGGCTGTTCCATTATGCGCCCGAGGACCTCAATTATTCCGCCGGCCGCGTTTGGACGCGCGCGCATCCGGTCACCGTGCGGCGCGAGGTCGGCAA
>DAIMKE010000420.1:0-5835 GCA_036721875.1 Bradyrhizobium sp.
CGCTGACGGAGATATCCGGGCCGTTCACCACGATGCGATCGGCGTGCGGGATTGCGCGCGATTCGAACAGCCCCTTGAGCTTGACGCCCTGCCACTGACTCTCGCTGAGCAACGTCACCACGTTCGACATCGCGTGGATGCGGCCGATCAGCAGTTCGCGCGAGACGTCGATATCGGAACCGTGGCGCAGCGTCCGCGTCACGATCGACTGAATCACGGCGAGGATGTTCTTGACCCGGTGGTTGAGCTCGTCGATGACAGCCGTCAGCCGTCGCTCGAAGCCTATCCTGACCTGGATTTCACGGCTGAGCCGTAAATTGTTGTAGGCGACATAGCCGAACAGGCCGCAGATGATGCCGGTGAGCGCAAGGCCGATGGCGCCGACGATGAGTGCCGTCTGCTGCGCCCGCTGCACGGCGTTGTTCTTGGCGTAATAGGCGAGCGACCAGTCGCGGCTGCCGAAGGTTACCTTTCGCACCACCGACGGCTGCGGGTCGCCCTCCTTCAGCGCGCGCAGGGTGATGGCGCCCTGATCGCTGGCGACGTATTCGTCGTTGGCATCACTGGGATCCTTCAGCACGACCGAAAACAGCGAGCTATCGTCATTCGTCAACATCAGTGACGCGAGCTCATAGGTAAACGCGACAAAGCCTGCGGGATCGGTGGTACCCTCCACCACGATCGGGGACGCAAGGACGATGCCGATCGGCCCGTTTTGCCGCAGCAACGGAATCGGATCGGAGGCGACCGGCTTGCCGGTCGATGCGGCCTTCGCCAGCATCGGCCCGACCACCGAATGCTTGTCATACGCGCGGCCGGGAAAGCCCAGCGTATCCGGACTGCGCGGCTCGACGTCCATCAGCACGTCGATCGGCCTGTCGATCGCCTTGAGGTCCAGCGGCTGATCGTCGAAATCGCGAATCGTCGGATTGGTGAAACCGGCGCTCTTCAGCTCCGCCTGCGCCACTGGCAGGTCGGCAGGCTTGAGCCGCGCGATCCAGTAGGCGATCACGAAATCGGTCTTGAAGGCATAGATGGCCGAGCGCAGCGGCTGCAGCATGTTGGCCTTCACCTCCGACGGCGCCCGAAACAATCCGGAGGCGACACGGGCCAGCAACTCACGCTCGGTCAGTCGGTCCTGCACCAGGCTGGCATGAACGTCGATCGCACGCGAAAGCGCGATGCCGTCGATCGCCAGCTCCTGCTCGTGGACACGATAGGCCGCAAGACCAGAGAGCAACACTCCGATCAGCGCGATGAAGCCGATAATGAAGCCCAGCCGAACCACTCGTTTACTCGGAAATGACGTGTTGGCGAAGACGGAAAGGAGGCACTTCTAGTTCCGCCGATGCAGAGGCAATGGCAACAACGCAAAGGCCGACCTGGGCGAATATGAATGAGCGATCATCAGCACGCAACTGAGAGGTTGGTAATGAACAACGAGACGACCGCCGTTAACGGTGATGTGGCCGGCCAGAGGTTGTTAATCGGATCACGCCGATTTTGTTCCAGCGAAAGGCTGGTCCTCAGGCGCCACCGCATACGCCATGAATATTAACATTAACGCGCGGCTTGCGCAGACCCGGTCTTGGCTGCCCCGGACTTGGCCGCCGGCCGCAGCCCGCCCTTGCTCTCGCTGAAGCCGATGATGCGATCGAGCCCCTCGCTCTTCTTCAGATTGGTCATCACGAACGGCCGTTCGCCGCGCATCCGCCTCGCATCGGTGTCCATCTTCTCGAGCGACGCACCGACATGCGGCGCAAGGTCGATCTTGTTGATCACCAGCAGGTCGGAACGCGTAATGCCGGGCCCGCCCTTGGACGGGATCTTGTCGCCGGCAGCGACGTCGATCACGTAGATGGTGAGATCGGCGAGTTCGGGCGAAAACGTCGCGGCGAGGTTGTCGCCGCCGGATTCGATCAGCACCAGATCGAGATCGGGAAATTTCGCGCGCATGTCGGCGACTGCTGCAAGGTTCATCGAGGCGTCCTCGCGGATCGCCGTATGCGGACAGCCGCCGGTTTCGACGCCCGCGATGCGGTCGGGCGTCAGCGAACCCGAGCGCACCAGAAACTCCGCATCCCACTTGGTGTAGATGTCGTTGGTGATCGCGGCGATGTCGTACCGCTCCCGCATCGCCTTGCAGAGCAGGTCCATCAGCGCGGTCTTTCCGGAGCCGACGGGACCGCCGACGCCGATCCGCAACGGGCCGTGAGATTTAGGCATGTCGAACAGTCCCCAAGTTGTCGTCGTCCTGGCGAACGCCGGGACCCATACCGCGTGATCCATCAATGAGGCACAATGGCCGACGCCGTCGGTAAAATCCGAGGCTGGTGGTTATGGGTCCCTGCGTTCGCAGGGACGACGTCGGACTGAATCGCGTCATGACCGGAACAGCCTCGTATACTGGGTCTCGTGGCGCAGGCTGGCGAGGTCGGCACGGAAGGTGGCGCTGCCGAGGTCGTCGAGCGACGATGCGAGCGCGCGCCTCGCGGTGGCGGCGACATCGGCTTCGAGGCCTGCAAGAATGCGCTGGCTGTCGGTCTGGCCGAGCGGAACCAGCCGGGCGCCGGCGGAAATCCAGTTCGACAGCAGCGCATGCAGGAAGGCATGCATCGCCGGCGCCGCTGGAATCGCATGCGCCGCACTGACGAGGCCGACGGCGATGGGATAGACGATCGCACCGCTACAGGCGGCCACCAAATTGTCGAGCCCGTCGCTGGGCCAGGCGGCGCGCGCGATGTCGATGAAGGCGCGGCCCTGCGTCGTGGTCTCGAGCTGGCGCTCCCGCGAGGGCACGAACGCGGCTGCGAGTTCGGCGATCTCGCGCAAGGAGGCATCCTCTCTCGCGGACGCGGCGCGATGCGCCTGCGCGAGGAACACGGCGTCGCAATATCCCGAGCCGTCCGTGAGCATCGCGGCCAGCCAGTCGCGCAACGAGGCGGCGTCTGTGATATCGCCCGCCTCCACCGCCCATTCGATGCCGCTGGAATATGAAAACGCGCCGACCGGAAAGGCTGGCGACAGCCAGGTCATCAGCCGGTACAGCGCCGCCGCCTCGTCCGCCGTTATGCAGCTCTGTGCGTCGGCCGGGACCGGCTCACTTGTGGTCATGAGCATGGGAGTGATCGTGGTGGTGGTGATCGTGGTCGCAATGCTCGTCGTGGTGATGGTGGTCGTGATCGCCGTGGTGGTGATCACCGTGATCGTGATGGCCGTGATCGTGCGCGCCATGGTCATGCGTGGCATGATCATGAGCCGCTGGCGCATAGGCGCCGCCCTCGGGATCGAACGGCGCCTCGATCTCGATGATCCGCGCGCCCAGCCCCTTCACCATCGCCTCGATGACGTGATCGCGGCGGATGCGCAGGCCCTTGGGCATGATCTGAGTCGGCAGATGGCGGTTGCCAAGGTGCCAGGCGACGCGAACCAGATGCAGCGGATCGGCGCCGCGGATCTCGACCAACGGCTCGGCGGCCGCCACCACCTCGATCAGCCGACCGTCTTCCAGCACCAGCGCATCGCCGCCGCGCAGCGCGACGGCGTTTTCGAGATCGAGCAGGAATTCCAGCCCGCGCGTCCCCGTCATCGCCATCCGCCGCCGGTGCCGGTCGTCGAAATCGAGCACGACGGTATCGGCCGCGGCTTGCGTCCAGCGATGCTGTCCCAGGACTTGTGTCGCGCGGATCATATCACTGTGCTCAACGTCACGTCAGAGTTTCTCCACTTTTCCGTCGCTGATGATCTCGATCACCGTCGGCGCGGTCTTCATCTGCGAGGAATACTCGCGCCACACCTTCATGTGCGGCGCACGGCCATGCGCGTTGAGGTCGTCGCGGGTCTCCCAGCGTTCCACCACCACGTACAGGTTGGGATTGTTCACGCTGACATGGCCCTCGTAGGAGAGGCAGCCCTTCTCCTTGAGCGTCTCGGCGATGCAGGCCTTGTGCCCCTTGATGAAGTCGTCCTTATTTTCCGGCTTCATCGGCGTGGTGGCGATAACGTAGATCATGGGTTCTCTCCCGTCTTCTTCTTGGTCAGCGGACGTCGACCTTTTCCGGGGTAATGATTTCGATCTTCGGCGGCGACGCGAGACACTTCACGACGACGCGGCCGAAGGCCTTCATGTGTTCCGCGGTGCGGTGCGGCACCAGCGCCTCGGCGTTTTCCCACTGCTCGACGAACACCATCTTGGAGTGGTCGGTGACGCTCTCATGCAGGTCATAGGCGATGTTGCCCGGCTCTTTCCGGGTTTCCTTGATGCAGGCGGTGGCCGCCGCGATGAACTCCGCGTGCGTTTCAGGTTTGATCATCAGTGTGGCAACGACGTAAATCACTTCAATCCTCCCGGACTTTTGTTCTGGCTTTGATCGCCCGGACGGGACCTTAGAACATGAAATACCTCTGCGCCATGGGCAGAACCTCGGCCGGCGCGCATGTCAGGAGTTCGCCGTCTGCGCGCACCTCATAGGTCTCGGAATCGACCTCGATCTTCGGCGTGGCGCCGTTGTGGATCATGCTCTTCTTGGAGATACCGCCGCGGGTGTTTTTCACGGGGTAAAGCTTCTTGGATATGCCCAGCTTGCGCGCCAACCCGCCCGTGATCGCGGCTTTCGAGGTGAACACCACGGACGACGCCGTCAGCGACTTGCCGTAGGCGGCGAACATCGGCTGGTAATGCACGGGCTGCGGCGTCGGGATCGAGGCGTTCGGGTCGCCCATGGGAGCCGCCACGATCGAGCCGCCCTTGATGATGCAATCGGGCTTCACGCCGAAGAACGCCGGCGACCACAGCACCAGGTCCGCCAGCTTGCCCTTCTCGACCGAACCGATCAGCTTCGAGACGCCGTGCGCGATCGCGGGGTTGATGGTGTATTTGGCGATGTAGCGCTTGACGCGGAAATTGTCGTTGTCGCTGCCCTTGTCCTCCGGTAGCGCGCCACGTTGTTTCTTCATCTTGTCGGCGGTCTGCCAGGTGCGGATGATCACCTCGCCGAGACGGCCCATCGCCTGCGAATCCGACGACATCATCGAGAGCGCACCGAGATCGTGCAAAATGTCTTCGGCCGCGATGGTCTCCTTGCGGATGCGGCTTTCGGCGAATGCCAGATCTTCCGCAATCGAGGGATCGAGGTGATGGCACACCATCAGCATGTCCAGATGCTCGTCGATGGTGTTGCGGGTGAACGGCCGTGTCGGGTTGGTGGAGGACGGCAGCACGTTCTTCAGGCCTGCGATTTTTATGATATCCGGCGCATGGCCGCCGCCGGCGCCCTCGGTGTGGAAGGCGTGAATGGTGCGGCCCTTGAAGGCTTTTACGGTGTCTTCGACGAATCCTGACTCGTTCAGCGTGTCCGAATGCAGCATCACCTGGACGTCGTAATCGTCGGCAACGCTGAGGCAATTGTCGATCGCGGCCGGCGTGGTGCCCCAGTCCTCGTGCAGTTTCAACGCGCAGGCGCCGGCCTTGATCATCTCGACCAGCGCAGCCGGGCGCGCCGCGTTGCCCTTGCCGGATATGCCGAGATTGACCGGGAACGCGTCGAACGACTGGATCATCCGGCCCATGTGCCAGGGGCCGGGCGTGCAGGTGGTCGCAAACGTGCCGTGCGACGGCCCGGTGCCGCCGCCCAGCATCGAGGTGACGCCGGACATCAGCGCGTGCTCGATCTGCTGCGGGCAGATGAAATGGATGTGGCTGTCGAAGCCGCCCGCGGTAAGGATCTTGCCCTCGCCCGCGATCACATCGGTGCCCGGGCCAATGATGATGGTGACTCCCGGCTGGATGTCGGGATTGCCGGCCTTGCCGATGCCAGCGATCATGCCGTCCTTGAT
>DAIMKE010000421.1:0-5831 GCA_036721875.1 Bradyrhizobium sp.
GTTCGCATTGGATGAAGCCATTTGGCCAATTCCGCCGTCCAGGGATTTGAGCAAGCCTGAACGAAAGGGCTGAAGAACCTGTTGTAGATGTCCTCCGTTGTCGCGGAGCTGGCCTTGATGCGGCGGAAGGCGGGATCCGGCGTCGGAAATTTGAGATCTTCGACGCGGCGAGGCTCGAACCGAACCGAATACGGCTCGTTATGCGCGGCATCCGAGGCGTCTGGCTCGTAGATCTTCATTTCGTATAGACCCGGCGCGAGCCTCTCGATTTCGGAGATCTTGGCGAGGATGGCCCGGTGCTCCCGCTGGGCGACCTTGCCCGATACAAAAAGCCCCAGATGCCCCACATGGGGGTTCGTCAAATAGACGATCCGCTGACCGGCCCGAACCAGCTCATCCGTGGTCTTGTAGACGAGGGGGATCCAGCCGAGCGCCTGGTGCGGCGGCGTGATGTTGTCGCCGTAGGAGGCGAAGATCACCAAAGGATTGCGGATGGCGCGCAGGTCGGCGAAACAGCAGTCACAGATTCGGAAGAGCCCGTTCTCGAGCTGATTGCCAATGAAGAGGTTTTCGACGATCGCTAGGATTTCTTCGCGGCTGAGAAAGAAGAAGCTGCCCCACCACAATTCGAAATCGAGGAAACGATCGCGCTCGCGATCGATGTTGGTAAAGAGGTCGGCATACTTCTTCCACTGCGCCTCCGGCTTGAGGTTTTCGAAGTTCTGGACCAGCCAGGCGCCGTCGAGTCGCCCCGTCGCTGAGATCAGTGATGAGATGTGCAAGCCCGGTCCCACCATTGAAGCCGGCCGCAAGCCGCATCGGATTGAGCCCCGCCTCGCCGGACCGGTAGGAGAGCGGTGAGCCATCGAGTACCGCGGGGCCGACAAGTCCGCTCCAGTCTGCCGACAGCAGCGTGACAGTCCAGCCCGCTTGACAATTACCGTAGAGGATGGGCGCCTGCCCGGGATGGCGACGAACCACCGCCCCAACAAAGCGACGTAACGCCTGCAAGATATCGGCAAGGGTTTGTCCGCGGCACGGTTGCGGAAAGAACGAGACGAAATAAACAGGGTAGCCCTCGGCAAGTGCAACGCCCACTTCCGAGTCCTTTTTGAAGCCGCCGATTCCTGGTCCGTGCCCCGCCCGAGGATCAGTACGGGAGGCTTCTGCACCTCGTTCAGCGGTCCTGCAGATGCATGTTCGGGAATGATGCGCAAGAGCATGTAATTGACGGGATGATCAAATTGCCTGGCATCGAGAATTGTCTCGAATTGAGAATCGAGGAGGGGTGGTAGGCCACACCGCTCGTGCTCGATCAGATCATCAGCTCGTTGCCGGAGGGCGTCCCAGAACAAGATGCAACGTTCGAAAAGATCGCGCGAGTAGTCCCATAGCTGGGTCGGACCCGCCTTGGATGAAAGATCTTGCGACAGTTGCAAAAGCGCTTTCCGGTGTGGACTGGTCCCGCGTCGGCGGTTCGAGTTCCCTCACCATACTAATCGAAGCTACTTGTGCCGGTCGGGTTGCCATACTTTTGAGCTCGAACGGGGCGCGGAACGCGACGACGGTCAATAATGATTCATACTCCAGCGAGTCCCTCGTCTGTCTTGCTTGATCTGCATCAACCTGCCCCTCGTTGCGAAGCATTAAGTGAAATACCGGCAATTATCAGCATCAGGACTTGGAGACTGACATGGATAACGTCAAAAACTTCGTTGGGACCGCCGCCGCCCTTCTTTTCTTGGGTGTGGCTCCTGTCGCGCTGTCCGCAGCCAAGGCGACAGATCGCCTCCAGCTTGCGATGATGGACGACGACAACATGTCGATGAAGCCGGATTCGTCCAATGCCAAAAACAATAACAACATGGGTAATATGGGCTCGTCCAACGCCAACACGATGGGCGGTATGGGTCAGCCGGGCGGCCAACCGCAGAACATGGGTGGCGGGGGCATGAAGGACGACAAAATGCGAATGCCGGGTCAGATGCAGGACTGTCAAGGCGCCGGCTGCCAGCAGCAGGGCTCCAACATGATGCAGATGATGGAGCGGATGCATGGTCGGATGAACTCATCGCCCAGCGCCGGCACCATGTCGGGCGGCAATACCGCGAGCGGGCCTGCGGACGTAACCGAGCGGCTTGAGGGACGGATCGCCTTCCTCAAGGCTGAACTGCAAATCACTGACAAGCAGCTACCCGACTGGAGTTTTTTGGCGGAAGCGTTGCGCTCCGGCCGCCAGCATCTCCTGGAGGCGCGTAAACTTCTTGTGATGGACGACAAGGTAACGGGAACCGAACGGATTGAGCATTACGAACACCATCTCTCGGAGCGCCTGGAGGCCATCAAGTCGGCGCGGGCTGCCTTCAATCGGCTGTACGGCTCGCTGAACGACAACCAGAAGCAGACGGCAGACGCCATTTTGCTGCCATTGATCGCGACGTTCTGACACCGCCGCGGAACTCCAAATGCTTGAAGCCGCAGCGCCGGGGTTCGGGCAAGCCCGCGAATGCGATCGGCGGCCCATCTGCCGGATCGTCGAGCGGTGGGGCTTCGTGGAGAGACGGGTGAAAGGATGGGCCGCAAGGATTCTACGGTCATCGTTGACCGCGCTTTCCACCGAGCAACGCGGCGACCGAAATGGGCTTGCGACAGGCAATGTTGCCGCCGCCGATCTAATCAACGCTTCCGGTTCGCACCGGACAGATTCGTTCAATAACATCGGCGATGTCGGCTGGTATAGGGACCATTGAGGAGAAAGCACGATGTCAAATTCGTCTGCAACGTCTCGAATTTCGCGCAGAGCGGTTTGCGGCGGCATCCTCGGATTGGCCGCATCGCCGTTCTCGCTTCGAGCGACTCCTTCTTCCGGTGTGCTGGTGCATAAAGACCCCAACTGCGGCTGTTGCGGGGTTTGGGTCAAGCATATCGAGGCTGCCGGATTGTTCGTCAAGGTCGAGAAAACCACCGGTCTGGATGCGATCCGCTACCGTCTCGGCGTCCCCGCCGACCTGAAAGCCTGCCATACCGCTGAAGTGGGCGGCTATGTCGTGGAAGGCCACGTGCCGGCGGTCGCCATCAAAAGGCTGCTTGAGGAGCGGCCGGATGCGATAGGTATTGCCGTTGCCGGGATGCCCTTGGGGTCCCCCGGCATGGGCGGCAAGCCGCAACAATATTCGGTCATTCTGTTCGGTCCGAACGGACGGCGCACCTATATGCAGTTCGTCGGCTCGGAAGTGATCGGCTGAACAGCATCGCAATGCGGAGCGATGACGAAAGACGTCTGACCCGCCGCGGCCGAATATCCCGGCCGGCCTATGTGCTCTTTGCCAGCGCGTTCGCCCGCGACTTTTACGCAGCTGTACCTACGTTTCGTCCGATACCCAACTGGCTGTTCGGCCCCGCTTGGCGGTTCGTTCTTGTCTTGAAAGGAAACAGCGCGCGTCGGCCGTGCCTGTGCAGAAGGTCCGCGATTAACGCACTCACCCAGCATGGCTATTACATGTTTGCGGACCGGGATTTGGGTCCCGAGCAACAGGCCAGTTCGAATACGTAATACTAATTCCAAACCAATCCTTCTCCCGCCACAAAGAAACAAAATACAAATGTCTTGCGTTCACGGGCCGCCGGCGCGTCCAGCGAGCCAACGAGAATCGAAGATGATGAAGTCTGCTGCGAGATCTGCACTGTTCGCCGCCGCCACCGCGGTCACACCGGTCGTGAGGTTCGCCTCAAGCCAGCATGGTCACTGGCGAGGTCAAGAAGATCGAGGAGAGCGCCGGCAAGGTCACTCTGAAGCCCGGCCCCATAAAGAACCTGAACATGGATGACGAGGAGATGACCATGGTGTTCCGGGTCGCTGACCCCGCCATGCTCAGGCAAATGAAGGTCGGAGACAAGGTTCAGTTCGAGGCCGAGCGGCACACGGTCGGAATCACGATTGCCGAGGGGTTCGCATTGCATGGGAAGGCTTGGACATAGAGCTTCAGGCGTGACGGACTGCAGCGAAGAAGAGCTTTCTCTGACAGTCCGGGCAGCGCTTGTGCTTTCGGCTTTCACGACGGCGCTTGCGTTCAGCGTGATCCTGCCAAACTTGCCTGCAAGAGTCGCGATTGTTGCGAATGCGGTGGATACGAAGACGATTTCCCGGCATACTGGCCTGATTACCGGTATCTACACGCTTTCAGTTTTCATCTCGGCGCCCGTTTTCGGCAAGATGTCGGATCGATGGGGACGCCGCTCTGTTTTGGCGATCGGACTGACCGGCTTCAGCGGAAGTCTGGTCGTCTTTGAATTTGCCGATAGTCTCCTCTCGATCTATTTGGCCCGAATTCTCGGCGGGTTGGGCTCGGGTGCAGTCACGCCGGTCGCCTTGGCCCTCATAGGTGATTTTGCGCCGGACGATGGCTGGCGCGCACGGCGCTTCGCCTGGATGGGGGCGGCGACGATGACTGGCTTCATGACAGGGCCATTCTTAGGCGGCTCGGTTTTTGCCGCCGCGGGCAGCCCTTTCTCGACGGCTCAGTATGCGCTGCTTTGGCCAGCGGGGTTTGCTCTTCTGTCCGCCGTTGTTCTAGCTCTTGCGATCCCGTGCGAGCGTCGCCGTCGTCCGTGCTCTGCCAGCGCAATGTTTTGCCGGGCCAAATTCGTCGTGCAATGACGCTCAAGCTGCTTTGGCTGGCTGCCGTCGTCGCTGGATGCGTGGCGGCCTTTGACGTCGTCCTTACCTTGCGTGGAAGCTTCGTCGCAAGCCAGGGCACCGCATTCGTAGCGCTTGTTCTTGCCGAGTGTAGCGCGGTCATGCTGCTGGCTCAAACGGCTCTCTTCTCGTCGTCCCTTGTGCAGCCACATGTGACGAAATGGCTGATCGCCGGCATTAGGCGCACTGGCAATCGGGCTGGCGATCTTCCCTGCGCTAACCCAGACGGCAGCGGTGGTGCTCGGTGTTGGCCTGGTCGCCGCGGCCGCGGGCATCGCGGCGCCGGCGATCACCTACTGGACCTCGATCGTGGCAGGTGAGCACCAGGGCGAGCAATTGGGCCGATGGACCGCGGTCACGAGCCTCGCGCAAGCGCTTGGTTCGGCAGCCGCGGGACTAATGGTTTCGCAAGGCTCGGACCAAAGCTTTTTTGTGTTTTCCGCGATCACCGCGCTGGTCGGAACACTGCTCGCGCTGCCGCTTTCCGGGAGGTTGACCGCTTCAAAAACCGACTGAACTGATGTCGGACCAAGCGGATCGCCGCCAGAGCAGCACATCTGCGCTTCGGCATGCAATCCTTTGCGACAGATTGATAGAATCCAGAAGATGAGCCTCGGAGCTTGCATCGTGACGGCAAACCGTTGCTGGTCGTCGGCTCATTGAGTGAGCCGCTATGCTGGTCGCTTTTTTCGCGAGCTTAGGGCCGCTGCCACGATGAACAGCGGCCCCTTCGTCTTCGAATTGACCCAACTTCACTTCAGGTTCGTAATTGCAGTCAAGTCAGCCGAGAGTTTGGCGATGCCAGTGGCGCCACACCAGTTGGAGCCAAACCCACCGGGGTTGATGAGCGAAACATTGGCTGGACTGGTCACGCTCGCTGTGAAGTCGCTGGTGTAGGCGTTGCACGCTCCCTTGGAGAGATTGGTGTCGGAGTAGCGCAGATCGAGGGTAAAAACCTTATAGGTGAAGCCAACCCCGATGTTCCAGGTGTTGTAGCTCGGCTCCGGAATACCAAACTGATAGATTTGTCCTGGAATTTGCGTTCCGTAGAACCGATCCGAGGTGCCGAGCCACTGCCGTCCGAATTCACCAGAGACGTACATGCCGATACCGCTGGTGCCGAAGGTCGAGCTTG
>DAIMKE010000422.1:0-5828 GCA_036721875.1 Bradyrhizobium sp.
CCGCGGACGATCCGCCGCCGATACTTACGCCCGCCTTCCTGTCGGAGGCGGAGACCTATTATCTCCGCCGGCTGACCAGCGCGAAGCGACCCGACCACCGCGCCGACTGCCCCTTCTTCCGGGATCAGGTCACCCATCGCATCTCGGAGGTCCGATCGCGCGAAACGCCGGCGGCGCCTCCCGAGGGCTTCTTCGAGGTCCTGCGGCCTGCCCCCAGCAAGCTCGCGCAACAGCCCGAGAGCGACGCCAGCGACGATCGCACGCGCCACGCCTCGGTGCCTAGGCTGGCCCGGCTGCTATGGCGCCTCCTCGACGTTGCAGGGACGACCCGGGCTTTTCCCTTGTCGGATGGCGCGGAGGAGCCTTCGATCAAGCGGGAGTTCGATGCTCTAGTGAAGGCGAGCAGCAGGATCGAGATCGCGCCCGGCGTCGAGCTCAGCCGCGCCTTCTGGACCCACGCCGATGCCCTGCACAGCCGGCGCGCCTATGCGGTTCTGAGGCGTCTCTCCGGAGACTGGCCTCCCGGCCACGCGCCGCAGGCGTTCTTCGCGCTCTTCTCGCATCAGATCACCGGCCATGTCATCGAGACCGCCGACAACCGGCCAGTGCGCGTCGCCAATCGGGTGCAATCCCCGTCGGTGCGGGGCAACCTGGTCCGTGGCCCCTTCCTCGTGATCGTCGTCGCTGGTCAATATCCCGAGGCGCGTGGCTATGCTCCGCTTCGCGCCTACGCGCAGCCGATCTACTCGGGGCAGCGCTTCATCCCGGTCGAGTCCGAGTTCGAGCGCAGCCTGCTGCGCGAATTGCTGTCGATCCAGCGCAACCTTCACCGGCATGGCATCGATGCCGCGATCGAAAAGCCCGTGTTCGATATTCTGACGCCGCTCGGCCCTGCGCGACCGGACTTCCTGATCGAGGCGCGCTCGCGGATCACCGGGGAGATCAAGCGTCTGGCGATCGACGCCATCGACCACGGTGACGACGAGCATGACGGATCGAGCACCAGCGGGCATTCCCGCATGCGCGAGATCGCTCCGCTGCTCTGCCTCAGTTCCGGCGACCTCGAGCTGGGCCGGGTAGCGCGAAAGGTTGCCGCCGCCCTGGACCTGTGAGTTGAGCCCCGTGCTTCTCAGCTCCAGCGAAGCGTCATCGCGAACCCGCCCACAATGGCGATGATAACCGGCGTCGAGCGAAAGTAGAGCCGTTGCCACAGCCACCAGAGCTTGGGCACGAAGAGGATTGCTTGTCGAACGCTCCGAACTTCTTCCCAGGCGCGTTCGCGGCAGACCTGCACTCCAGCGCCGACAATCGACAATGCGAGGGCGATCGCACAGCACATCGCCGTAGCAGCATAGAGGGCTGCCCAGTTCGCCAGTTCGAGTTGCGTTAGCTGCGCCATTTCGACCGTACCTACTCGCACCGCCATCCAGGTAAGTGTCTGCCCTCGTCTCGGTTCCTACAATCGTTGCTGGCCGCCAAAGTCTGGCCTCCGACCCTTGACGGGGCGCGGAAGAATACTAGCTCGACTGACGCCGAACGCCATAGCGGGTTCGGCTGGGACTAGAGGGCGCCGGCTCTCTCTCCGGCGCATCTCATGCCCGAATTGCTCATGTAGAGGATTTGGATATGAGGACGATTATTCGCGATCTGATCCGCGGGCGCCGGCGCGTTGCTGCCGATAGCTCCCACGACAACTCGCTCCGCCATCTGGAGAGCCAGACGCCACCCTCTCGATCGGAGGTGCGTCGCTGGCCTTCGCGCGCGATGAAGGTGCTGACGTCGGCAATCGTCGGTCTGCTGGCGCTCTTCGGCATGTCCCTTACCCCCGCCGCGGCTCAGGTCTGGGCGCCGCCGCCGGCGTGGGGGCCGGGCTGGCATCATTGGACCGGCCATCATCGCTGGGCGCCAGGATGGCGCGGCCCAGTGTGGATAGCTGAACCAGGCCCTCGTCATGGTTGGTATCGCTGGCACGGCCGGTGGTACCGGCATTGCGGGTGGCGCTGGGAAGCGCCGCATCTCCGCGTGTGGCGCTGCTACTGACGCGTTGGCCCGACCCGCGGCAGTCGGGCCAACATCGACCACGTGGCGATGGACCGCGACCATGCCCAGCAAACTGCGCATCGGGCTAGACGGATTTGCTCGCTAAGCATGCCTTCCGCCGACCGGAGGCCGAGGGAAGCTTTGATGTTCGAGTGTCTGATTCTTGGGGACAGCACGGGCGTCGGCACCGCGCAGGCGATAAACGCGCGCTACGAACGCCATTGTGACGTTCAGGCCGCAGAGCGGGCCACGGCCGCCCAGGTCCTTTCCTGGCGAAGACCGGGAAAGCGCTACAATACCTGCATCTTCTCGATGGGCTCCAATGACATGGCCGGACCGGCTCTCGCCGCCCGCCTCGCTGAGATACGTGCGCAGTTCTGCTTCAACCGTGTGATCTGGCTGCTGCCATACGCCCGCCCACAAGCCTACACCGTCAGCTCCGTCGCTGCTCGCTTTGGTGACGAGACCCTGGATCTCGGCCGCTTCCGCTCCCGCGACGGCGTTCACCCGCTTCGGTACGGGGACGTGGCCGCGGCCTTGCTAAAATAGCGTCGGAGCGGCGTGGCGCCGCTGACGATGGATTTTGGAGCGGGGAAGAACAGAGCGGGAAGTCAGCTATCGGCGGCAGCAGCCAGCCTCGTGCCCGCGATCCGTTCGACAACTCTCCGCGCAACGTCGGAAGGCACAGCGAGCCCGATGCCGACATTTCCGCCGCTGGGGCCGATGATTGCGCTGTTGATGCCGATGACCTCGCCGCGCATGTTGATCAGCGGCCCCCCCGAGTTCCCTGGATTGATCGGGGCATCGGTCTGAACATAGGGCGGCCCCCCCGCGGACGGCGCCCGTACCGCGCTGATGATGCCGGCGGTGACGGTCTGGCCCACCTCGAAGGGGTTGCCGATCGCCACGACATAGTCGCCGACATGGGCCTTCGCTGACTCGCCGAGCGGCAGGGCCTTCAGCCCTCTTGCGGGGATTCTCAGGACGGCGATGTCGGTCAGTGGATCGCTCCCGAGCAGTTCCGCCTCGACCTGTCGATCGCCGATGCCGACAGCGATTGCGCGCGCATGTGAGACGACATGCTGGTTGGTCACCACCAGCCCGCGTTCGGCGTCAACCACAAACCCCGATCCGGCCGATATGCGCGGCGCGAGGGCTTCGTCAGGAACACCAAGAAAGAGGCGGTAATAGGGATCCCGGAGCAGAGGGTTCTGCGCATAGGGCGAACTCTGCAGCACGGCGATGTTGACCACCGCAGGCGCGACCCGCTCCACCAGCGGCGCCAGCGTCAATCGGTTGAGGGGAACGGCATCGCTCGATATCGCCCGTTGCCCGGTCGCTTCAGCCGGGGCGGTGCTCGTCAGCATCTCGACGGCCGCGCCGCCAAGGGTTGCGCCAACGAACGTGAGCACCAAAGCCCATGCTGCCCAGATGCCCCTGGATTGCCGGTGGGATCGAACCATGACTGTTCCCTCTGCTTCGTCCTCCACCAGCCGGCGTAGCGAGCGTGTGTTTCGAAATCCGCGCACCGGCGGCGCCGGCGCGCGGTATCGATCAGTGCTGCGTCGCGCCGTCGCCGAGCGGTATCCTGCGACCGCGCGTCGTCCGCTGCGACTTGGGCATTCGCACCGTCAGCACGCCATCGCGTAGCACGCCCTGGCAGTTCTCCTCGTCGGCGCCGTCGGGCAGCACGATCGAGCGTTCGAAACGGCCATAGTAGCGTTCGGACCAGCCGCGATCCTTGTCCTGGTGCTCGGACTTCTTCTTGCCCCGAAGCGTCAGCACGCCATCGTCCACGGTGACGTCCACATCCTTCTCGGTCAGGCCGGGAAGCTCGGCGGTGACGATCACCTGATCATCGGTCTCCTTAACCTCCAGATACGGCCAGCTCTGCACATTGCTGGAGAGGCCGATGCCGCCCACGAGCGGTGCCCGGAAAAAGTCCTCGAACAGGCGATCCATCTCTCGGCGGAGCTGGACATAGGGGCTGCGCTCTTCGTCGCGGAAGAGCGCGGGCGCCGGGTTCTCCTGCCGGCGCCACGGAATCAAATCACGCATCGACATGATTCGTCTCCTTGGTTGCTGGCGAAGAGGGCTCGCCGCCCCGAACGGCGCGGCGAGCCCGGTTCGGCATCAGGCAGCTTCGCGCTGCTTGGCGCCGTCGTTGGCCTTCTCGTTATTGTTCGCGGACGAGTCCTCGATCCGGCGGGCATTTTCACCAGCCGCGCCGATGCTGATCTTCCGCGGCTTCATCGCCTCGGGGATCTCGCGCACCAGCTCGATCGAGAGCATGCCATCCTTGAGCTCCGCATTCTTCACCTGAACATAATCCGCCAGGCCGAAGCGGCGCTCGAAGTCACGCGCGGCGATGCCGCGGTGGATGTAGCGGCTTTCCTCGCTTTCCTGCTTGCGACCAGAGACCACGAGCAGATTCTGCTGTGCGGTCACTTCGATCTCGCCGGGGCGGAAGCCGGCCACCGCCATGTTGATGCGGTAGCGGTCCTCACCTTCGCTCACGAGATCGAACGGCGGATAGTTGTCGGTAACCTGCGAAGTCAGACCGTTCTCGAGCAGGTCGAACAGCCGGTCGAACCCGACAGTCGAACGCCGGAGCGGGGTGAAGTCATAGTTGGTCCTCATAAACAAGTCCTCCTTTGAGCAACGAGTGTATGAAGAGCGTCCGAGAGAGCGGACGCACTCTCCATGCCGGGTCCTGTCGGCACCCGGCAGGAGTTTATTTGGTTTCGTCAGAACGGCTTTCAAGACCATTCTCAACAGCCTGAAGTCGCTTCAGGCGGATGCCGAGGCTGATCAGCGTAAAGCCGGCGAAGAAGGCCCAGGCCGCAATCACCCACGCCACCGAGAGGATGCTAGCGATCGGGTAGAGCCACAGCATGGCCCACACCCACACACCCAGCAGGATCGACAGCGCGCCAGAGATCCCGAGCAGCCATTCGCCCTTGATCTCCTTGCGCAGCCGGATAGCGGCGGCGATCTCAAAAGCACCGGTAAGGAACGCCCAGGCGATCAGCACGCCCAGCGTGACCAGCGCATAGCTTAGGGTTGCGAGCTCGGGCATCAGCGCAACGGCCACCGCGGCCGCGATGCCGATCACGCCGCGCAGGACCATCGCCCACCAGCGATCCTCCTTCTTCGTCGCCCCCCGTACACCCGCGATCAGCGACAGGATGCCGTCTGCGCCGGCATAAGCGGCAAACACGAGGGTGAAAGCGAACAGAGCATTCAGCGGAAACAGGATAGTGACTACGCCCAGCAATAGGGCCAGGGCACCACGGAACACAATCCAACCCCAGTTCCGCCTCAGCAGCGCAGAACCCCGAGCATAAGCGCTCCCCGTGGAGAAGGGGGAGGCAAAAGACATTGCGGTCATATGATCTCTCCCAGTTCAACAGCGGAGGCCGACACGGGAGCCCTGATCAGGCACTTCCGCGCCGGCGACCATCACTCGCAGAAATAGGTGAGGCCGGTATGATTTGAATAGGAGGGCGCATACGAAAACAGCGGGCGCCGGCTGGCAATGAAGCACGGCAAGGATCTCCAACCCTTCGGCTTTGAAGAACGGGTGCTTGGCAAGCAATGCGACCGCCGCGCCGGATATCTTGGGTCGTCGCGCCCCCCCTGGAACCAACAGGGTAAAAACTGCGCACCTCTGGTAAAGATCAGCTACAACCCGAAATTCACTTCAGTAAACCGTTATCGCGATGCGCTGGCATTGTCCGCCGTCAGCACCAATGGCACAGATTTGAGGTTGTGATTTAAGGAGGATC
>DAIMKE010000423.1:0-5824 GCA_036721875.1 Bradyrhizobium sp.
CGATTTCGCGGAGCTTCCAGTAGTCGCGCTCCATCGTCTGCTGCGCCGCGATCAACCGCGACTGCAACTCGGCGACGGCCTGCAAATTCTTGCCTATCGCCAGCATGCCGGCGCGGCCACCGAGCAGCACCGTCGTGTATTCCATCGGAATTTCGAGACCGCTCGGAAAGCGCTGGTTGATCTGGCGGAAAGCCGAGATCCCGCTGACGCGGGCATCGTCGACCATGCGCTTGACCTTGTCGCCGCCCATTTCCCCGGCGACTTCAACCCACGGACGGCCCAGCCAGCCATCGACGCTCTCGCTACTCATCGAAGGCGACAGCGTCGCCTCTCGGATCACGCCTTCCATGTCCAGAAGAAGCGTGATGTCGGGCTGTACGGTCGGTAAGGCGGCCATGCTCTTTATCTGCCGATCATTTTGTACGAAGCGGGTTCGTAAAGCGGTCGAAACAACGACAATCAAACCAAAGCACGTAACGTGCCAAAGCCACCTGACACTCGGGGCGTGAACTAACTCCTGACTTTCCTAGGGATGCACAGAATCGCCCCTCGGAGTCAAGAAACACCTTAGTTTTGAAGGCTTTAGTTGGACAACATCCTTTACACCATCGTGGAACCCGGCTCGCTAGGGCCGGTTAGTCACACACAACCTACCACATCGCAGTGCTGATGCCTTTGATTTCTCTCAAAACACCGTCAAGTTATGTCAACACAATTTGATCTTTTCGTCTGTCAATGTATCTTAACAATCGACTAACCAAGGTCCAGGGAGAGAAAACGTGCAGGTCAAACTTACAGTCTTGGCTCTGGTGGCGGCAGCCGTAGCCCTTCCAGCCGGCGCGGCGTCTGCGCAGGACGCTACCAAGGGCGAGCAGGTGTTCAAGCAGTGCATGACCTGCCATCGCATCGGCCCCGACGCCAAGAATCTGGTGGGACCCGCCCTGACCGGGATTATCGGCCGACAATCCGGCACTGCGCCCGGGTTCGCCTATTCCCCGCTCAACAAGGCAGCCGGTGAGAACGGACTGGTCTGGAACAACGAACTGATCATGCAGTATCTGCCGGATCCCAACGCCTTCCTGAAGAAGTTCCTGACCGAGAAGGGCAAGGCGGATCTGGCGACCGGTTCGACCAAGATGGCGTTCAAACTCGCGGACGAACAGCAGCGCAAGGACGTGATCGCCTACATCGACAAATTCTCCGAAAAGAAATAGCTGCGGACCCGAGACTGGCCGACTGGTTATCTGCGCCACCGCCGATAGACGTCGGTCAGATGCGCCAATCCCGCGGCCGAAAGGCAAAGGCTGGCCAGCATCCAGCCGCCGCCAAGCGTCGCGCGCAGCGCGAGCAGAAGAAACGCGCCCGCGCATAAATTGGGGAGCAGGTCCAGTGGAGCGATGCCCCGCCTGGCGCGGGCCCAATACAATAACAGGGCCGAGGCTTCGAGCACGACCACGACCAGAATGAAATCGACGAGGCGTCCGCTGGCGAACAGTTCAGCCATACCGCACGATCACATGGCTACCTGCGACAGGCAACCGCCTCCCGTCACGAGAACGGCGCATTGAGACGAACGATCGTCAGGTTGAGGAATGCGGCGAACGACACCCACAGCAGATAAGGCAGCAAATAAAGGCTCGCGGGCCTGGCAAAACGCCAAAACACGATTATCGGCAGCAGGATCGATAGCCAGAGAAACACGACCTCGGCCAGCGCCCAGTCCGGACGTTTCAGCGCGAAGAACAGCGTGCTCCAAAGCACATTGAGAAATCCGTTCAGGGCAAAGAGCGCGATCACCCATTCGCGTTGCGAGCGGCTATCCGCGTGGCGCCAGGCATAGACTGCCGACGCCGTCGCCAACGCAAAGATCACTGTCCATGCCGGACCAAACAGCCAGTCCGGCGGTTGCCACGAGGGCTTGCGGAGGCCTTGATACCATGGGCCTGTGTCTGTCAGCGTTCCGCCAAGCACCGCGATGAAGATCGCAACCGAGGCAGCGATCAGCACAGGTTTCCAGAAACTGCCGCGCGGGACCATTACGCAGACGCCAGTCCGGCCATATGGGCAAGGTTCTTGAAGAAGATCCTGACATGGGCGACAGGCTTGGCGCGGACCAGTTCCTTGTTCATGTAGGCATCCCATGTCAGCTTCTGCACGTCGCGGTCGCGGCAAATACTGACGAAGCGCTCGCGGCGGCGGTCGTTGGAATACCAATACCATTGCATCACGCCGAGAATCCAGAACACGACGCCGTGCATGCGCATGAAACGCTTTCGAGCAGCGCGAAGCGCTTTTGCGTCGCCGGTCTCCAGGAACTGATCGACCGCCTCCGCCGACAACCGCCCGCCGATCATGGCATAATAGATTCCTTCGCCCGAGGCTGGCGCAACGACACCCGCGGCATCGCCGGCCAGCAAGACGCTGCGACCATCATCCCACCGTGGCAACGGATGCAGCGGGATCGGCGCACCCTCGCGCCGGATGGTCTCGGAGTTTCCAAGCCCTGCAGCATCCCGCAAGCTGCCGACGGAATCGCGCAGCGAAAATCCCTTGCGCGCGGAACCCGTACCGACGCTGACGGTATCGCCGTGCGGGAATACCCAGCCGTAGAAATCCGGCGACACCGAGCCGCGGTAATAGACATCGCAACGCGTGCCGTCGAAACTGGATCCTGTCGGCGGCGACCGAACGATCTCGTGATAGGCGAAGACATACGGCAATCGATCGGCGCCGGGCAGGCACTGGCGCGCCACAGCGGACAAGGCTCCGTCCGCGCCAATCAGCGCGCGGGTACGAACGAATCTTTCGACTGTCGACCCATCGGTCGCACGTTCCTCGTAATACACAACGGTCTTGCCGGTCTCGTCGCGTTCGAAACGCCTGAACAGACCGGTTCGCCGCTCCGCGCCAGCCGCCGCGGCACGCTCGCGCAACCACTCATCGAATTCATCCCGGTCGACCATGCCGACAAAGCCGCCATCGATCGGCATGTCCACCTGTTTGTCCGATGGTGACACCATTCGCGCCGAATTGACGCGGGCGACCAGCAGGTGGTCGGGAATGTCGAAATCGCGGATCAATCGCGGTGGAATAGCCCCGCCGCACGGCTTGATGCGCCCGGCTCGGTCGAGCAGCAGGACCTTACGCCCGAGATTGGCAAGGTCGTGCGCCGCGGTCGCGCCGGACGGCCCGCCGCCCACAACCACAACATCGAAGGTCTCCGAAATACTCATGACCTCGCTCCTCCTGCGATGGCGGCTGCGTGCATATTGCCTGGCGAGCCTTGTCGCACCACGCTTCTCGCCGACGCACGATGAACCCAAACCGCCATCAACGCGGCGACGATGAACAACCCGGCTTCAGATGCAAAGACAACGGAGTAGGACAGCGCTGGTGATGTCAGCAGATAGCGAGCGATGTCACTGGCGAGCGTACCGAGGAAGCCGCCGATCCCGAACGCAAGCGCCTGCGCCGCTCCCCACAGGCCCATGCGCACGCCTTCGCGCTTCTCGCCACCCGCTCCCACCAGCGCCATCATCGAGCCAATCGCCGCCACCGCATAAGCACCATTGGTGACGCCGAGCATGAAGACGGTCTCCCGCAATGGCCATGACGGCCCGGTCACAGCCGCCGCCGCCAGGCACAGCAAGGCGATCGCCGAGGCGAGACAGCCACCGATGGTCCATATCTGCAGGTTTCCGCGGGAGCGCGGATAGATCGCGCCGATCAACGGCACCAGCGCCATGCCGATCAGGGTTCCGCCATGCTGAATGCCCGAAAGTTTCGTCGTCTCACCCGGCGTGAAGCCAAATACCGCGCCGGCGAACGGCTCGAGGATGAGGTCCTGCGCGCTATAGGCCAGCATCGAGACAAAGACAAAGATCGCAAACCGCCGCGACTTGGGTTCGGTCCAGACTTCGACAAGCGCTTCGCGGAATGTAGACTGGCGCGGCGGTGCCTTCCGAGTGGGGACCGTGGCTTCCGTATTCCCTTCGACGCCCCAGACGCCGACCAGCGCGAGAAGCATCGCTGCGACAGATACCGATCCGGAGACGACGACGAGCCTTGCAGGCGAGAACGGATCGAGCAAATGACCGGCAACCCCGGTAGTCACGATGAAGCCGGCGATCATCATCACCCAGACGATCGTCGCCGCCGCCGCACGCCGGTTGTCGTCGGTGCGCTTGGCGAGCAGCACCAGAAGTGACGTCCCGGCCGCCCCGACGCCGACACCGATCAGACCGAATGCGGCCACCGCTAGTGCGACACCGAACAACGGATGCGTCGTCATCCACGCCGTCGCCACCGACGCCATCAAGCCGCCGGTTGCGAGAACGGCCATGCCACCGACGATCCATGGCGTCCGCCGGGCGCCGAGATCGGATCCATGGCCCCAGGCAGGGCGGAACACCTGAAGAGCGTAGTGAATGGCGACCAGCGCGCCCGGCAGGATCGCGGGCATGGCGAGTTCGACCACCATCACGCGGTTCAAGGTCGAAGTGGTGAGAACGACAATCGCCCCAAGCCCGGTCTGGACGAGGCCGAGGCGGACGATGCCAAACCAGGAGAGGACGGGATTGTTCATGCTCAGCCCACCTGGATCGCTGCCAGCGCAAACGCGCTGATCAGCATGCCGACCACGTAACAACTGATCCCGGTTCCATTGTACCAGGGCGCCCGTTCGCGCGGGCTTTTAAGGAAATGCACCATCAGGAACAATTGTCCGATCAGCAATGCGCCGACAGATGCTGCATAGAACGGCAATTGCCATGCCAGAAGCAGCCCAACGACGGCAACCTGCGGCACCGCCATCACCAGGCAGGCAAAGCGCGCGGCATTGCTGACGCCAAGCAGCACGGGAAGCGAATCGATCCCCATCCGCTTGTCGCCCTCGACCGACTTGAAATCGTTCAGGGTCATGATGCCGTGGGCGCCGACACTATAGAGAAGCGCGATCACGACAATGCGCCAGTCCGGCATCGACGCGCCCATCACGGCCGCACCAGTGAACCAGGGCAGACCTTCATAGCACAGCCCGCAAGCGGCATTGCCCCACCAGCCGTTCTGCTTCAGCCGGATCGGCGGCGCGCTGTAGGCCCATGCCAGTGCCAGCCCGACGATGGCCGCAACAAATCCCCAAGTGCCGAGCGTGGTCGCCAACAGCAACGAGAGTCCCGTCCAGATGATTGCGATATAAAGGCCCCAACGTCCGGGAATGCGCCCCGATGGAATCGGACGATTTGGCTCGTTGATGGCGTCAACATGCCGATCATACCAGTCGTTCACCGCCTGGCTGGTACCACACACCATCGGTCCCGCCAGCAGCACGCCGGCTGCGATCAGCGGCCAGCGCTGTCCCGGCGAAACGCCGGACGAAACGATGCCGCATCCCAATGCCCACATCGGTGGAAACCAGGTGATCGGCTTCAACAACTCCAGAACAACCAAAGGCGACGGACGCTCGGCGACGGCGCTATTCATCATCGCCCTCCTCATCCGCGGCATGTTCGGCGAGACCGAACCGGCGCAGTTTGACGTAAAGGCTCTGCCGGCTAAGCCCAAGCATTTCTGCCGCCGATGCCCGGTTGTCGCCGGTCAGTTCCAGCGCGGCCTCGATCGACAGCTTCTCAATCACATCGGTGGCCTCGCGCACGAGATCGCGCAGCGGAACCCGGCCGATCAGTTCGGTGAGCTGCGCCACCGACCGCGGCAACTCCCGCGCCGAAGACGACGACGAAGACAAGCGCTTCTCGACGTTTCTGATGGCGAAGCCGAACCCTTGTTTGTGGTAGCCGTCGGCGAGCGAAATCGCAGAGACTTCGAC
>DAIMKE010000424.1:0-5817 GCA_036721875.1 Bradyrhizobium sp.
CCTGCGCGCTGCTCGGCGTCATCGAGCCGCAATCGACCGGGATCGGCGGCGATTGTTTCGCGCTGATCCAGCCCAAGGGTGAGGGCAAGATCGTCGCCTATAACGGCTCCGGCCGCGCGCCGATGGCGGCGACGGCAGAATGGTACCTGGAGCGCAAGATCAACTCGGTTCCGCTGACCTCCGCGCACGCGGTCAGCATTCCCGGTGCGATCGACGCATGGGACACGATCCTGCGCGACCATGGCAAGATGGGGTTCGACACCCTGCTGCAGCCCGCGATCAAGGCCGCCGAAGAAGGCTACATCGTCGCGCCGCGCATCGCGTTCGACTGGAAGAACCAGTTCGAGAAGCTGAAGAACGGCACCAACACCGAGCGCTATCTGCTGCCGCATGGCAAGCCGGCGGTAGCCGGCGACGTCATCCGTCAGCCTGAACTGGGCAAGACCCTGCGCGCGATCGCCGCCAAGGGCCGCGACGCTTTCTACAGTGGCGAGATCGCCGCCGACATGGTCGATACCCTGCGCGGCATCGGGGGCCTGCACACGCTGGAAGATTTTGCGGCGCATTCGACTGAAACGACCGCGCCGATCGGCACCATGTACAAGGGCCACGATGTCTGGCAGTGCCCGCCGAACGGCCCCGGCATTACCATGCTTGTCATGCTGAACATCCTCTCCCGTTTCGACCTGACCAAGTTCAAGCCGCTCAGCGTCGAGCGTTTTCACCTCGAGGCGGAAGCCGCACGCATCGCCTACATGATGCGCGAGCAGTACATCGGCGATCCTGCTCAAGTGCATGTCGATGTCGCGGGAATCCTCGCCAGGGAATTCGCCGAGGAGCATATCAAGAACATCAAGATGGACCGGCTGCTCGACCTGCCGAACGTCGCGCCGCCGATGAATCCGTCGACCGTCTACATCACCGTGGTCGACAAGGACCGTAACGTCTGCTCGTTCATCAACTCGATCGCGCATTCCTTCGGTTCGGCGATCGTCTCCAACAACACCGGCATCCTGCTGCAGAACCGTGCCGGCGGTTTCCGGATTCAGCCGGGCCACCCGAACTGCATCGCGCCGGGCAAGCGGCCGCTGCACACCATCATTCCGAGCCTCGCCACGAAGAACGGCCGCGCCGTGATGCCATTCGGCGTGATGGGCGGACAGTATCAGCCGGTGGGTCAGACCCACGTGCTGACCAACATGCTCGATTATGGCTGCGACGTGCAGGAAGCCATCGATATGCCGCGCGGCCTGCATTACGAGGGCGTCTATCAGCTCGAAGACAGCGTGCCGGCGGAGATCGTCGAGGGCCTGAAGAAGATCGGGCACAAGACCACGAGCGTGGTCGGCCCGCTCGGCGGCGGCCAGGCGATCTGGATCGACTGGGACAAGGGCACGCTGACCGGTGGCTCCGATCCCCGCAAGGACGGCTGCGCGCTCGGCTACTGAACCTATTTCCTTTCCGGGAACAACAACCGGTCGCTTTCGTTAGAGCGATCGGAACTGGCCGTCCGAACGGCGGCCGGTCGTCTCTTGTTGTCCGGGGGCCGCCATCAGCACGCTCGAGTCAGATGATACCGAACAGGCCGACCTGCACGGCGGCCGTTCGCCGTGGTTCAATGCGCTGCCCCATCCGCCGCGACCTGCAGTCAGCGAGAGCCTGAAATGCGATGCGCTGATCGTCGGTGCCGGCATCACCGGATCGCTGGTCGCCGAGCGCCTGACGCGGCAGGGATTGGACGTCATCATCGTCGATCGCGAATTGCCGGGGAAGGGCAGCACGGCGGCTTCCACCTCCATGCTGCTCTGGGAAATCGATCGTCCGCTGCGGCAATTGAGCGAGGCGTACGGTTTCGAACGCGCCGCGCGCGCCTACCGCGCCAGCCTCGACGCCGTCGCCGGCCTGCAAACGCTGGTAGCGCAGCTAGGCATCGCCTGCGATATGCGCGCGATGAACTCCTTGTATCTCGCCTCGGAGGAAAGCAACGCAAGCCTGCGCGAGGAACATCGCTGCCGCGCGCGCGCGGGTTTGCCGGGTGCATTTCTCGATCATGCGATGCTGCTCGACAATTTCGGCATCGCGCGTGCGGGCGCGCTGGTTTCGCCGGGCGCGGCCGATTCCGATCCGCTGCAATTGTCGCTCGGGCTGCTGAGGGCCGCAGCTGCGCGCGGTGCACGGCTGTTTGAGGCGGAAGCCATTGCATTCGATGCGGCCGGAAGTTCGGTCCAGGTCGGTCTGGCCAATGATCGCGAGATCGAGGCACGCGCCGTCGTACTCGCGACCGGCTATGTCATGCCCGATATCGTACGCTCCAGCGTGCACGAGGTGTCGTCGAGCTGGGCGATCGCAACGCCGCCGCAGCCGGAGAAGCTCTGGAACGATCGCACCCTGATCTGGGAAGATGCCAACGATTACCTTTATGCGCGGACCACGCATGCTGGTCGCATCATCATCGGTGGCGAGGACAGCACGGAGATCGTCGAGCCGGAGGCGCGCGATCGCTTGATTCCTGCGAAGGCGCGCGTGCTGGCGCAAAGGCTGGCGGCGTTGTGGCCGGTCGCCAATACCGACATCGAATTCCGCTGGGCCGGCACCTTCGATACGACCAGGGATGGTCTGCCGCTGATCGGTCCGGTAGCGGGCGCCAAGGGCGTCTACGCGGCGTACGGCTATGGCGGCAACGGCATCACGTTCAGTTTTTTGGCCGCATGCCTGATCGGCGATCTGATCGCCGGCAAGACGTCGCCGTTGTTGCAGGATTTCGCCATCGATCGTGACGGCGACATGGCTGGCGGCTGAAAAATGGCTATGGAAATGGCCCGCCTTGGGCTAGAGACGTCGGTCTCTCGAACGAGGTGCAAAAGATGCGATCTTCCCGACGCACGATCATCCGGACCGCTTTCGCCGCCGCGGCGGCCGCGGTTGCCACGCCGATTGCCGGGCCCTTGACGGCATCGGCCCAGACCGCAGGAAAACCCATGACTACAGCTTCAGGCTTGCAGATCATCGACAGCAAGGTCGGCACCGGCGCTTCGCCCAAATCAGGCCAGACCTGCGTGATGCACTATACGGGATGGCTCTACGAGAACGGCCAGAAGGGCAAGAAATTCGATTCCTCCGTCGACCGCAATGAGCCGTTCGAGTTCAAGATCGGCCAGCGCCAGGTGATCGCAGGTTGGGACGAAGGCGTCGGCTCGATGAATGTCGGCGGCAAGCGCACCCTGATCATTCCGCCCGCGCTCGGCTACGGCGCACGCGGCGCCGGCGGCGTTATTCCGCCGAACGCGACCCTGATGTTCGATGTGGAATTGCTGGCAGTGAAGTAGCGGCCGAACGGGGCAGGGGGAGCGCATCGCACTTCTTGCAATTCGATATCTCCCGGCAGGCGGAAGCAGGCAAGAAGCGCACAAAAAGGCCGGCCCCGAAGGGACCGGCCTTTCCGATCTCACCAATCGCGCCGCTTCGATCAGAGATTCTTGTTTGCCGCCGCGGCTGCCTTGTTTACGGCATCCTTGGTCGCATCCTTGGCGTCGCCAACGGCCTTCTGACCTTTGCCCTTCAGCTCCTGGATCACGCCTTCGCCCTGAAGACTCTCGGAACCGGTGGCTTCACCGATGCCCTGCTTGGCCTTGCCGATGGCCTCGTTGGTTGCGCCCTTGATCTTGTCGGTGGTGGCACCCATCAGAACACTCCTTGTCATGTGATTGAACTTCACCCGGACAACGCGAGACGACCCGCAAAAGTTCCCCGATTTGGCTGGTTTGCGATCACGGTTTTATGTAGCGTAAGCGAGGCATTGTTTTCAGAAAGCAACAAGATGAGCGGCACTCACGATCACACCCATCCCCATCCCCACGATCACGATCATTCGCACGGCGATGCCGAGCGCTGGAAGCACGACGGCGTTCGCGTCATTCCCGGTAACCAGCTCGATCCCAACGTGCCGTCGACCGCAGGCATGGACCGCAAGGCTGCGATCAATTTCGCCCGCGTCGGCGCCCAGAAATTATGGGCGGGCACCGTGACGATCCGGCCCGACGCCAAGACCGGCGCGCACCATCACGGCCATCTCGAAAGCATCATCTTTGTTGTGAAAGGCAAGGCGCGGATGCGCTGGGGCGAGCAACTTCAATTTACCGCGGAAGCCGGCCCCGGCGATTTCATTTTCGTTCCGCCCTATGTGCCGCATCAGGAGATCAACGCCAGCCGCGACGAGGTGCTGGAATGCGTGCTGGTGCGCAGCGACGGCGAGGCGGTCGCGATCAATCTCGACATCGAGCCGGTGGAAAAGCCGGAGACCGTGCTGTGGGTCGATCCCGTGCATCGCGATCCCGCCGAGAAGAAGTGACGATCGCGGCTTCACCCGGCAACGTCATCGCCTTTGAGGAAATCCCATGACGCTTGTTCGCTACGAAAGCAGTGGCCACGTCGCCACGATCACCATGGATCGCAAATCATCGCACAACGCGCTCAATCCCGCGCTGTGTAACGAGCTGCGCGATGCGTGGTTGCGTTTTCGCGACAGCGACGATCGCGTTGCGGTGCTCGCTTCTGCCGAGGAGAATTATTTTTGCGTCGGCGCCGACGTGATTGATTTTCCAGCCGACATGTGGCGGGCGGTACCCGGCCTCGGCGTCGAACTGGACAAGCCGGTGATTGCCGCGACATCCGGCTGGGTCGTCGGCGGCGGTTTCGTGATCGTCCAGATGGCCGATATGTGCGTGGCGTCCGAGACGACGCGGTTCAGCTACCCCGAAGTGAAGGTCGGCACCACCGGCGGCGGCGTCTCGTCGGTGTTGTCGCGAATGCCGCACAAGATCGCGATGGAATTCCTGCTGGTCGGCGAGGAAATGTCGGCGGAGCGCGCTTACCAGATCGGCTTTGTGAACAAGGTGGTGCCGCAAGGTCAGCACATCGAGCAAGCCCAGGCGATGGCGGCAAAGATCGCCGCCGCAGCACCGCTCGTCGTCCAGGCATTGAAAAAGCTCGCCCGCGACGCCATGCCAAAGGGACCGCTCGAGACGGTAGCCGAGGTGCGCAGGTTGCTCGACCCGGTGCGGGACAGCGAAGACCTTAAAGAGGGCGTCAAGGCGTTCTCCGAGAAGCGCAGGCCCGAGTTCAAGGGCCGGTAGCAGTTAATTGCCACCGGACCGCCAGTGCCGCTGACCGCGCGCGCGGTCCCGGTGCCTCGAAAATAATTTGAAAAGGAGATGTCGGATTCGCCGCCGCGCGTCCGTCCTTGGCTCGAGCCTCCAAGAAAGGAACCCGATGATGGCCAAGATGATCTTCGTCAACCTCCCTGTCAGCGATCTCGCCCGTTCTACCGCCTTTTATCAGGCGATCGGTGCCGAGAAGAATCCGCAATTCTCGGACGACACCGCGTCCTGCATGGTCATTTCCGAGACGATCTTCGTCATGCTGCTGACCCACGACAAATATCGCCAGTTCACCTCGAAGAAGATTGCGGACGCCAAGACCTCCAGCCAGGTCCTGATCTGCCTTTCCGCCGACGGCCGCGACGCGGTCGACGACATGGTCGGCAAGGCCGAGCGCGCGGGCGGCGCCGCCGATCCCGGACCGAAGCAGGACTATGGCTTTATGTATGGCCGCAGCTTCGAGGATCCCGATGGCCACCACTGGGAAGTGATGTGGATGGATGCCGCCGCTGCCAGCTGCCCGCAGTCCGACACCGCTGCCGCGTGATCTGAAATTCGAAGGGTGGGCAAAGCGAAGCGTGCCCACCATTCACGATGACACTCTGCCGAGAGATGGTGGGCACGCTGCGCTTTGCCCACCCTACACCGCGCGCCTAATACG
>DAIMKE010000425.1:0-5815 GCA_036721875.1 Bradyrhizobium sp.
CGCGCCATGCAGCAGCGGCGTCACGACATGCAGGCCCTTGCCGCCGGTGGTCTTGCAAAAACTTTCGAGACCCAGCGTCGTCAGGCGCCCGCGCATATCCTTTGCGGCCCCGATCACGTCAGCAAATTCGACCTCAGGCGCGGGATCGAGATCGAACACCAGACGCCCCGGCGTGTCGTAATCATCAGGCGCGCAATTCCAGGGATGCAGCTCCAGTCCGCCGCTCTGCGCCACCGCAGCCAGCGCCTCGACGCGGTCGATCTGCAAATAGGGCTTTCGATCGCCCGCGACCTTGGCGAGTTTCAGCAGGTCCGAACCGCCGGGCATGCCATGGCGCTGAAAGAAGGTTTGGCCCTTGATGCCGTCGGGCGCACGCACCACGGAGCACGGCCGCCCCTTGATGTGGCCGATCATCCAGTCGCCTACGGCTTCGAAGTATCTTGAAAGGTCGAGCTTGGTGACGGGCTCGCCATCGCCGCCATCGGGCCACAACGCCTTGTCGGGCTTTGAGATGACCACGCCCATCACCTCGGCGGATTTGCTCGCCGATGATTTTGTGGACCTGATCACAGGCTTTGCGACCTTCCTCATCACAGGCACCTCCGCCTGAACCTCATCCGCCGGCTTGTCCTGTCGCAATCCCTTGAACGCGGCCTGGCGAATGTTGCCGCCATCCGTCCAGCCGGCGAACTCGATCTCGGCGACCAGTTCGGGCTTCAGCCAATGCACATCGCGGGTCTTCCTCGGCGCATCCTTGCCGCCGAATGGGCTCTTGTCGGAAGCCTTGGCCTTAAACGCCGGCATGATGCGGCGGACGGTATCCTGCCCGAATCCCGTGCCGACCATGCCGACGAACGCCAGATGGCCGTCGCGATAGACGCCGGCCATCAGCGAACGGAATTTTCCGTTGGTGGTCTTCCAGCCGCCCAGCACCACCTCCTGCCCGCCGCGTACCTTCGCCTTGGTCCAGCTCTCCGAGCGGCCGGAGCGATAGGGCGCGTCGAGCTTCTTGGAGATGATGCCCTCGAGCTGCAGCTTCCTGGCGGATTCCAGCACGGCATCGCCGCGCTCTTCGAAATGCTCGACGTACCGGATCAGTCTTTCACCGTCCTTCCGCCGCTCCAGCAGATGCTTCAACCGCGCCTTGCGTTCGCGCAACGGCAGCGAACGCAGGTCCTCTCTGCCGTGAAACAGCAGGTCGAACGCGAAGAAGACGAGTTTGCCGGTCTTGCCGTCCGACAGTGCCGCCTGCAGCGCCGAAAAATCCGGGACGCCGTTATGATCGAGCGCAGCGATCTCACCGTCGATCAGAACATCGGGGAGCGATTCCGCTTCGCGCGCGATGGCGCCGAACTTTCCCGTCCAGTTCAGCCCCTTGCGGGTGTTCAGCGCGACCTCGCCGTCCTCGACCCGTAATTGCACGCGATAGCCGTCGAACTTGACCTCGTGGCACCAGCCGTCGCTGTTGGGCGGCCGTTCGATCGAAGCGCAAAGCTGCGGCGCGACGAAATCGGGCATTTCCGAAACCTTCTTCGGCTTGGTCGCCTTCGCCGTTGAACGCGTCTTCGTCTCGGGCACGGATCGCAGCGCCGCCGTCTTCCGCTTGGTCTTGTTGTTGGCCCGCGCCTCGGCCGCGTCGCCGCGGTTCGATTGCCAGACCGCGTCGGCCTTCGTCTTGCCCTTGATCAGCATGAAAGGCTTCGGCGCTTTGCCCTTGCCTTCCGCGATCTGCGTCATCGTTCGCCCCGAGGCCACCGAGCGATCCTCATCGAGGACGTCGTTGGCCTCGCCTTCTCTCGCGAATTCGTCGCGGTGCTTGATCAACAGCCAATTGGTGCGCTTGCCACCGTAGCGGTCGCCCTTCATCCGAACCAGCACCCAGCTGCCATGCAGCTTGTTGCCATGCAGGGTGAATTTCAGGTCGCCCTTCCTGAAGCCGTGATCGGGATCGTCGGATTCCCAAAAGCCGCGATCCCACAGCATCACGGTGCCGCCGCCATACTGGTCGTGGGGAGTCGTGCCTTCGAAATCGCCGTAATCCAGCGGATGGTCCTCGACCTCGACCGCCAGCCGCTTGTCGCGGGGATCGAGCGACGGCCCCCTGGTGACCGCCCAGGACTTGAAGACGCCATCGAACTCCAGCCGCAGGTCGTAATGCAGCCGCGTCGCGTCGTGCTTCTGGACCACGAACCGCCGCCCTTTGGCAGGCGCGACCTTGACGTCGCCGGAGGGCTCTGCGGTCTTGCCGAAATCGCGCTTCTTCCGGTACGTGCTCAGGCTCTTCAACGCCACGGCCAAACCCCAGAGATCAAGGCCGCCCGCGCGGCAAAACCGGAACGAAAACCCATACTAGCCGTTGAAGTTCCCAAACCCAACCGTGCCGGAGATTGCAATGGCCCCCCGCGCCTACTGGAAAGGCTCGCTCAAGCTGTCCCTCGTGTCCTGCCCGATCGCGCTCTACCCGGCCTCCACCGCGGCCGAGAAGACCCGCTTCCACATGATCAACCGGGAGACCGGCAACCGGCTGAAGCAGCAGATGGTCGACAGCGAGACCGGCGACATCGTCCAGGGCGACCAGAAGGGACGCGGCTACGAGCTGAAGAAGGGCAGCTATGTCGAGATCGAAAAGGAGGAGCTCGAAGCCGTCCAGATCGAAAGCAACCGCACCATCGATATCGACAGCTTCGTGCCGAGGGACGAAATCGACAAGCGCTATCTCGACAATCCCTATTACATCGTGCCGGACGGCAAGGCCGGGGTAGACGCCTTCGCGGTGATCCGCGACGCCATGAAGGACCAGGACCGGGTCGCGCTGGCGCGGATCGTCCTGACCAACCGCGAGCATATCATCGCCATCGAGCCGCTCGGCAAGGGACTGCTCGGCACCACGCTGCGATATCCTTACGAGCTGCGCGACGAGAGCGACTATTTCGACGGCATCAAGAACCCGAAGATCTCAAAAGATATGATCGAGCTGGCGAGCCACATCCTCGACACCAAGGCGGCCCATTTCGATCCGTCGAAATTCAAGGACGAGTACGAGAATGCGCTGAAGGCGCTGGTGCGGCGCAAGGCTTCCGGCAAGCCCATCAAGGTGAGCGCGCGCGAGGAGAAGCCGGACAATGTCGTCAACCTGATGGATGCGCTGAAAGCCAGCCTGAAGGGCAAATCCACGACGAAGCGGCGCGCGTCTGCACCGCGGCGGACGTCCGCACGAAGGGCTGCGAAGAAGGCGCACAGGTCAGCAGCACGGCAGCGCAAAGCGGGGTGAGCCCCTCCGTCATTGCGAGGGGCGAAGCGACGAAGCAATGACTGGGTTAGCGCTTTGACTTCTTCGACTTCTTCGCGGCCTTGCGCTTCTTCGAGCCCTTCTTCGGTACCTTTTTGCCCTTGGCCCTCGCCTCGGACAGACCGATCGCGATCGCCTGCTTGCGGCTGGTGACCTTCTTGCCCGAGCGCCCGCTCTTCAATGTGCCGGCCTTGCGCTTCTTCATTGCGCGCTCGACGTCGGCGGATGCCTTCCTTGAATATTTGCGTGCCATGGCTTTCCTCCGTTCGAGAGAAAGCAATTCCCTGCATCGGGCGAAGTTCCGGATCTGCTTGCATTGCACGCTGACGGCAGGCATTTTGCCCCCCGGACATACACAGCCTTGGGGTACCTGAAGCGCCGGCAAAAATGGCGCCGTCCCCATGAGACCGGGAGGATCTGATGGCATTGACGCAATCCCACGTCGCGGGACCGACCACGCCTGCGGTACGGGAGATGACATTTGGTGACCTCCTGCGCAAGGCGGCGGAGGCGGCGCCGGATCGGCTGGCCCTGATCGCGGGCGTTCCCGATCCAAAGCTGCGGCGGCAATGGACCTATGCGCAGTTCTACCAGGAGGTCCAGCGCACCGCACGGGCGCTGCTGTCCCGCTTCAAGCCGGGCGAGCGCATCGCGGTCTGGGCGCAGAACCTCCCGGAATGGGTGATGCTGGAGTTCGGCGCCGGGATGGCGGGCATGGTGCTCGTCACCGTGAACCCGGCCTTTCGCGCCAGGGAGGTCGAGTATGTGCTGAAGCAGTCGCGCTCGGCCGGGGTGTTCGTCGTCAACGGCTTCCGCGGCAATCCGATGCTGGAAACCATTCAGGCGGTGGCGCCGAACTGCCCGGAGCTGCGCGAGATCATCTGCTTCGACGATTGGAATTCGTTCATCGCCGCGGGCGACGACGAGAGCATCACGCTGCCCGCCGTCAGCCCCGACGATCCCGTGATGATCCAGTATACCTCGGGCACGACAGGCTTTCCCAAGGGCGCCCTGCTCCGCCATCGCGGGCTGCTCAACAACGGCGCCGATACCGCCGAGCGGATGGGCGTCGATCCCGGCGACGTCTTCATCACCACCATGCCGCTGTTCCACACCGGCGGCTGCGTCTGCTGCGTGATCGGCTCGGTCTCGAAGGCAGCGACCCAGGTGCTGGTCGAGGCGTTCGACCCGGCCATCGTGCTCGAAATGTTCGGCACCTACCGCGGCAACGCGATGGTCGGCGTCCCCACCATGCTGGTCGCCATGCTGGAGCATCCTTCGTTTGCGAGCACCGACCTGTCGTCGGTCAAGGCGATCTGCTCCGGCGGCTCCACGGTGCCGGCGCCGCTGGTGAGGCGGTTCGAGGAACAGCTCGGCGCGCCCTTTACCATCGTGTTCGGCCAGACCGAATGCTCGCCGGTCGCAGCGCAGACTTGCACCGACGACAGCGTCGAGGACAAGGCCAACACGATCGGCCTGCCGCTGCCCAATATGGAAACCAAGATCATCGATCCCAACACCGGCGAGACCGTTCCGATCGGCACCGTCGGCGAATTCTGCACCCGCGGCTATCACATCATGCTCGGCTACTTCGAAATGCCGGATGCGACCGCCGCCGCCATCGACGCCGACGGCTGGCTGCATACCGGCGATCTCTGCGCGATGGACGCGCGCGGCTACTGCACCGTGGAAGGCCGCCTCAAGGACATGATCATCCGCGGCGGCGAAAACATCTATCCGCGCGAACTGGAAGAACTGCTGTTCCGGCATCCCAAGGTCGGCGAAGTCGCCGTGATCGGCGTTCCCCACGAGAAGTGGGGCGAAGAGGTCGCCGCCTTCATCCGCCCGGCGCCCGGTGCAACGATCGAAAAGGAAGAGATGATCGACTACATGCGCGCCTCGCTCGCCCCGCACAAGACGCCAAAGCACTGGTTCGTCGTCGAGGCGTTTCCGCTGACGGGCTCGGGCAAGATCCAGAAGTTCAAGCTGCGGGACGCCTGGACCAAGGGCGAGATGACGGCGATTTGAGGCGCAGACACAAAATATCGAAAACAACCCCATGCAAAGTAGGATGGGGCCCAGATGGATTCCGGGTTCGATGCTTCGCATCGCCCCGGAATGACGGTTGCGCCTGGTTTGCGTCTAGCCCCTAAACGTCGGCTGGCGCGGGTGGATGCAGTCCTTGAAGTCCGCAAAACCCTTCCAGGCCGGCTCCGGCGCGTCCTGTCCGGCGGCGGGCGCGTAGATCGACGGCTCGATCGATCCCATGGTCGGAATGTAGCGCGGGCAGTTCGGGAAGATCGCGCGCGCGGTGACGCGGACGATGAGCTGCGCGCCGACGGTCTCGGCCAGCAGCGGATCGCTGTCGCTCACGCTGGCGCTGCCGTTGACACGCAGACGCTTCGGCTTGTCGTTCATGGCAATGAACAGCAGGCCGACATCGGCATTGACGACGATGTTGCCGAGGCTCTTGAACATGCCGTTGCCGTCATAATCGGGGAATGCGATCTCGGAGGGGCCAGTGAC
>DAIMKE010000426.1:0-5809 GCA_036721875.1 Bradyrhizobium sp.
CTCAAGAGCTATGTCAGCGGCAGGTCCCGCCCTGCAAAATCGGGGTTTGGCGCTCCCTGTCTGCTTCCGGTAAAAAGACCCCTGAAGTTGCCTGTCGCGGCGAGAACGCCGGTTTCATCAGGCAAAATAACGGGGGAAATGCCGGAAATGACTGCCAGACCGCAATTGCCGGAACGAACGCCGCGCGCGCAGGGCGAACCGAAAGCCCTCGATGGTCTGCTGGTCGTCGACTTCACCCGGGTGGTCGCCGGGCCCGCCTGCACGCAGACGCTGGCCGATTTTGGCGCCGAAGTCATCAAGATTGAAGACCCCGAGGGCGGCGATGATACCCGCCACTATGAGCATGCGGAAACCGGCGGCGAAAGCGCGGCCTTCCTCAGCCTGAACCGCAACAAGCGCGGCATTGTCTTGGATTTCAATAACCCGGCGGCCCTGGAGGTTGCGCGCGAACTGATCGCGAAGGCCGACGTGGTGGTGGAGAATTTCTCCGGCGGCGTGATGAAGAAGTTCGGCCTCGACTATGCATCGGTTGCGCCGACCAATCCGCGCCTGATCTATTGCTCGATCTCAGCTTATGGCCGCAAGGGCGAGTTGGCCCTGCGCCCGGGCTTCGATCCGATCACGCAGGCCGAAAGCGGCTTCATGTCGCTCAACGGCTTTCCGGACGGGGAACCGGTGCGCACGGGGCCGCCGATCGTCGACATGGCAACGGGAATGTCGGCTTGCAACGTGATCCTGCTGGCGTTGATCGCCCGGGATCGGCTGGGCCGCGGCCAGCAGGTCGAGGTCGCGCTGATCGACACCGCGGTGACGATGACCGGCTTCTACGGTATGGCCTACCTGATCAGCGGTGAGAATCCGGGCCGCTTTGGAAATTCGCCGAACGGGTCGCCCACCGTCGGGGTGTATCAAGCTTCCGATGGACCTCTCTACATGGCCTGCGCCAACGATCGGCTTTACCGTCGGCTGGTGACCGATGTGCTCGAGCGGCCGGACCTCGTCACCGATCCCGAATTCGCCCATCGGAAACAGCGAACCGCCAACAAGGAAAAGTTGCGGGCCATCATCGCCGGCGTCTTTGCGAGCGACAGCCTCGAGCACTGGATGGCGAAGATGAAGAAGGCCAACATCCCGGTCGGCTATCTGCGAACTGTGGAAGAAGGCTTTAATGCACCGGAAGTACGCGACCGCCATCGTCTCAGCCAGATCCCGCATCCGACGGCAGGCAGCGTGCCCAACATCGAAACTCCCCTCAATATGAGCCTGACCCCGACCATCGATCCCGTGGCGGCGCCGCTGCTTGGCGAACATACCAGGGAAGTGCTTCGGAAGACCCTCGGTTACGATGACCGTCGTATTGCGGCCCTGGCCGAGGCGGGAGCTTTCGGAAAGGCGGGCAATACGGCCTGAGGGCGGCGTCGCGGGGCGAGAATTTTTTTCTGCCCGATCCGGCTCGCCAGTGTATGGCAGCCCCCCATTCTCGCATCCGTTCAAGCCGTTCAAGGCGGTAGCTTTTTCCGTTTGTCTGCGGGTAATGTGCCGCCAAAACCGGGAGAGAAGCACCATGAATGAAGGGACGCCCATTGGGCCGAAGCGCAATGTCGAGCTCGGCGCCAGCGGCGAGGAATTCCAGAACCTCCACGAATTCGTGCGGAAGGCGCGCTCCCGGCTCAACCAGAACGCCTGGGATTACATCGTCGGCGCAGCGGAGACCGAGACCACCATGCGCCGCAACCGGATGGCGCTGGACGAGATTGCATTCCGGCCGCGGGTGCTGCGAAATGTAGCCAAGGTCGACGCGTCCACCGAGCTGTTCGGACGCCGCTTGCGCCTGCCGGTCATGATCGCGCCGGTTGGCGCGCTGGAGATTTTCGATCCAGAGTCGGGCGCGGCGGTCGCGCGCGGGGTAGGGCAGTTCGGCGCGTCCCACATGCTGAGCTCGGTGTCCGAGCCGGGGCTCGAGGCGACGGCGAAAGCCGCGCCCGACGCGCTCCGGATCTTTCAGCTCTATGTCCGCGGTGATGATGCCTTTGTCGAAGATGTCGTCAGCCGCACCATCGATAATGGCTATGCCGCGTTCTGCCTAACCGTCGACACCGCGCATTACAGCCGGCGCGAGCGCGATATCGCAAAACGATACGTCCGCGAGAGCCGTATCCGCGCCACTGGCGGCGACTTCCAGAAGGGGCTGGAATGGCGCACCGTGAAGCTGATCAAGGACAAGTATAAAATTCCGCTTGTCATCAAGGGTATCGCCACAGCGGAAGACGCCATTATCGCCCTCGACCACGGCGTGGAGTGGATCTATGTGTCCAATCATGGCGGACGTCAGCTCGATCACGGGCGCGGGGCGATGCATGTACTGCCGGAAATCGTCGACGCCGTCGCCGGCCGCGCCAAGATCATGATCGATGGCTCGTTCTGCCGTGGCACCGACATCGTCAAGGCGATCGCCTCCGGCGCAGATCTGGTCGGAATCGGCCGTCTGCAATGCTGGGCCCTCGCCGCCGCAGGCGAGGCCGGCATCGTGCGGATGTTGGAATTGCTGGAGGACGAAGTGATCCGCTGTCTTGGACTCCTCGGCGTCACCAGTCTCGGCGAACTGAACAAATCCTATCTGCACCCGGTGACACCGACGAATTCGCCGAGCGTCTTCAGCGCTTTTCCGCTGCTGGATATCGAGCCCTATCGTTACTGATGAAGTTTAGCCGGCGAACTCCGGCGCCTGGCGTACAAGTCGGGTGGATCGCGCCCGGGAAGGTGGTTTCAAGCATTGTCGCCGCCCGGAACGCGGCGGTGGTTGACGCATTATCATGCGCGCCCAAGGAGGCGTCGCAGCAAGGCGAATCTAATTCCAGTAAGGCCAACAGTCGAACGCCAATGGTGGACAATCCCTTTGCTGAACTCAGCCTCGAGAGGGCGATCGGTCTTCGCTGGACATTGCGGGACATCCAGGCGCGCAGGCTGAAAATGTCGCCTGTCAGTGACGAAGATCTGACGGTTCTGAAGGACCTCGGCCTGATCGACGTGCGCGATGAAGGACCCGTGCTCACGCAGGCAGGAATTGCCGTAGTGAACGGTTAGGGATTTCGCTATCGCGCCTTCAGGAAGCTCTCGCCGGAGTCGCAGGGCGCGCACCTGTAGGTCAGCAGATCGTAATTCTGGTCACGTGGCTCGATCGCGGCCAGGCGCATTTCTGCGCCGCATTTCATGCAAGGCATTTCTATGCTGGTTTGAAATCGCGTGCAGGTCGGCGTCGGCCGGAAAGATCGCAGCATCCTATCCCCATGTCCCAAGAGAGACGTATCCAGAGACGCAACGCCACAATCAATTCTCCATCCCCGAATCACTATGCCACACTGCTGCCACCATTGGAATCCGCTCAGTGCATGCAAAGGAAATCATTCCTTGAACTTTGGGCCATAAGGACGTGGTTCGGCCCGGTAACGGCCCGAACACAGGTTAATACGGCGAAGACGCGGCCAGGAATTATGCTAACCTGCCCAAGCCGACATTGGAGATGGCGATCATGATTGAACCGAAACTCGAAGTCCCGGCCGAACTGCGTGATCTGGCCGAAAAAACCATCGATCAGGCCGAGAAGGCATTTGGCATGTTCTTCGATGCCGCCGGCAAGTCCATGACGTCAATGCCGGGCGCCGGCACGGAGATATCCAGACAGGCACTGTCCTTCACGGAACAGAACATGAAGGCCGCGTTTGAACACGCGCGAAAGCTGGTGCATGCGACCGACCTTCAGGAGGCGATGCAGATCCAGTCGGAATTCCTGCGAAGCCAGTTCACCAATGCCGGGGAGCATATGCGACAGATCACCGGCGGCGTCATGACGGCGGCCAAGGACGCAACGAAGGGCAAATTCTGAGGCAGCCGCGCCGACGGGGAGGGCTATCGCCGCCGTGCGACCGCGACCCCGAATAGAAAGGCGACGAACAGGCTGGCTAGCGGCGCTTCGCGAGTGATGGCAGCGATGGTGGCAAGCGGCTTGCCCGGCTGCCGCGCCGTCGCAATCGCCTTGCTGAGGCCGTCGACGGCGACCCGGAGCGCAGCAGATGCCTCCGTAATCGTGCGCGATACGTCGGTTGCCGTGTCGATGGCGCGCACCGCCATCCCGGGCTGCGACAAATCCGATGGTTCCATGTTCACTGTTTGCAACTCACCTGCGGAATGGCGAGCCTGCCGAATGGCACGCTCACTCTGAATGCCTTGAATTCCTGGGCAGCAGATTTGTTCCGCAAGGCAGGTCCTTCTAACGGAATAAACAGGCGGAACCTTCGTCTCCTCAGGGATTTGATTCCGGCAGAGGAAACCAGCCTACGGCATTGAAATGACGCAAGTTCATTATAGGGAGACCAGGAGAAGGCGAAGCGGCGGCACGCCGCTGTTCGTCGCGATTGCGGTTGCCATTATCGGCACGCTCAGCATCCTGATCGTGGACTATGGACCGTGGAACAAGCCCAAGGTGCAGTCGGCTGTCATCGCTCATTACAGCACCACCGGCGAGGCCGCCCGGGCGGCGGGCGCGGAGGTGAGGCCAACCGAGCCGAAGCTGCAAGTGGAGCCTGATCCGGCCGGGCCGAAGCCGGTCCATCCGGTCAATCCAACGCCTCGCTAGGATCGCTTTGCTGTCGGGCGCGATGGTCGCGAGAGGCTCAAGCGGCGCGTGATGGTGCGTGGCGTTTGACACGTCGGGCAAATCACGGGCAAAATTGCATTATCACAAAAGCCAGCAAGACTAGTAGCAGCGCGTCAGCGCACGCTGACGAACGTGGCCCAGCAGGCGGCGAGCCCAGCACCGACCAGCACCCACAGCGGATTGTCGCAGAACGGGCTGCCGTACTGGCACATCGTGACACCGAGCGAGCCGATCTCGTGCCGGCTTGCCGCATAGAACATCCCTGACAGAATCGTGAGCACGGCAGCAACGAAATACATCGAACGCCTCCTTGCGCTCCAGCCGGGCCTTAGCCTCCGGCATCCATTGATCTGGTTTCGATGTCGCCGAACTCCTCTGATCGCGTCAGCGCTTGGCGCGTCAGGCAAATCAGGGGCACGATGGCACCATCGCCGATATCGTTAGCCTGCGCCGAAAATCGGCCGCGGGCTTTCTTTTTGGGATGATCGCTCAAAGCAGTTTCAATTTGTCGAAACTGTTCGGTTGCATTTTATGCAGTTCGGTAACGGCTCGGTTGGTAACGGCTCGGTTTGACACGTCGGGCAAATCACTGGCAAAATAGCATCATCGCGAAAATCGTAGAGCCCGCACGGAGAAATCCGTCGCGGGCTTTTTCTTTGAAATCCCCCAATCGGACGGCGGCTGCCCAGCACGGCGCCACATCTCCCAACGCCCGTCGCCTGGGCGTTGTAGGCATGCCGTCGTCCGAGCCTTCATTCCCATCAACAATCCTGCACAAAAAATCCTGAAACAATTGAATGCGACCCTGAGCGGAATGCACGAGAAATCCTCACATGCGCGATAGGGTCATCTCGTCAATAGCGGCTTGATCCCCGCATCATGAGCGGCCTTCGAAAAATGACCCGTCAAAAAGTGACAAGCTCGCTAGCGCGTTCGATCATGTTCTCGCTGGTCACAGCTTCCTCGTTGCTGGTTGTTCAACCGTCGGTCGTTCGCGCCGATCCTGCCCTCTGCTTGGAAAAGGCAGCGGCCTATCGCCCCGGCAAGCCGGAGACCGATCTGCCTTTCCTCCCACCGATCTGGGATTCTTCGAAGAACTCATCGTCGCGCAGCGAAGGGATGAACGACTTTCTTTTTGGCTTGCTTTGCTTCACA
>DAIMKE010000427.1:0-5803 GCA_036721875.1 Bradyrhizobium sp.
TCGTCCGGCACGCGCGCGGCCTTGTCGGCATGCACCAGCAGCCAGCCGTTCTGCAGCGAACCATCTTCCGCCGCTCCTGAATTGGCCCAATGCTCCCAGGGATTGGTGGCCTCGAATCCCTGGCTGCGCAGATACTCATCGTATTTCGGACGCGGTCGTCCCGTGGGGTGCAGGCCGTCATCGCGCTCATACGGCTCGAAGCCGCATTCGGCGACGTGCACGCCGATGATCGACTCCGGTGGGATGCCGAGCGCCTTCATGCCTTCGAGGTCGGGTGCCATGTGGGTCTTGCCGACCAGCACGTTGCGGACGCCGATCTTCTTGAGGTGATCGCCCAGCGTGGGCTCACCCACGCGCAGCGGCCAGCCGTTCCAGTGCGAGCCGTGCGAGCGCATGTAGCGCCCGGTGTAGAACGACATCCGCGACGGGCCGCAGATCGGCGACTGCACATAGGCGTTCGAGAAGCGCACGCCGCGCCTGGCCATCGCATCGATGTTCGGCGTCTTCAGGCGCGCGTGCCCGGTGCAGCCGAGATAGTCGTAGCGAAGCTGGTCGCACATGATCCAGAGCACGTTCTTCGCAGGCTTCTTGGGAGGCGTCATCGCAGGTCTTCGGCTGGTGTTCGAGGGGCCGGGATGGTGCGACATCGCCGCCCAAATGACAATCGACGGGATCGTGCCAGCCGTGGCGGCTTGTGATCCCGCGTCCCGCCGCCAAGGCGTTAACGCTTCGCTAGCGCAAAATCTCCGATTTGAACGGTGCTGCTGCCTTGCGCGTTAGCCTTACCGGCAGTTTGGCCGGCAGCCTTAACCTCTCGAAATGGCCGCTGGATTAGACTGTGAGCGAGGAAAGCGGGGGCCTGAGGCAATGCGCATTGGCGTGACACTGGCTGTTTTGATGGCGACGGCGCCTGCGGCTTTTGCCGGTGGCGGCTTCGATATCGTCATTCCCGGCCGCCCCGGCGTGCCGATCATCATTAACGGCGTCGATGCATCCTATACGGTGATCGAGGGCGAATGGGGTCTCGGCAGAAACAACCAGGTCCAGCCGACGATTTACGGTGGCCGCTACATCGATCCGGTTCCGAATGTCGGACGTTACTACCCGAGCGCCGGCCGCATGCCCGGTTACGGGCGCCTTGAAATCGAACCGCCGTCGAACCGCCGCCTGCCGCCGCCGGCCGAAAGCTATCACCAGTCCTGGTCGGTGCAGTCGGCGCCGCTGCCGGCGCAGTCCGACGTTCCCGTCAATCCGCCCGCGATCATCTACGCGCCGCAGCAGAATGACTGGCGCGGGCCACCCCATTTTCCACGCCGATAAAGCTGAGCCAACGAATAACACCTACAGGAGAGCGTAATGCGTCATTTGATTAAGGGATTGATCGCCGCCGTCGCCGTCATGGCTTCAGCGCCTGCGATGGCTTGCGGTTACAGCGCTTGCTGGCAGCCGCCGGTCTTTGTCGCGCCGATCGCGCCGGTCGTGGCGGCTGGCTACGCTCCTTGCAACCCCTGCGTCGGCTGGACGCGCGAGCGGCTGCCGGATCCGGAGCAGCAGTATTATTACGTCAACCAGGGTCCGACCTATACCGGTCCAGGCAACATCGCGCCGTACCGGGTCTATCGCGAGGGCCGCGTCTCCGGCTACGGCTATGGCTACAACCGTCCGCACTACGGCTATCGCGTTCACCGCTACGGCCACGCCGGGCGCTATTACGGCCAGCGCGTGCTGCGCCGCTATTACTGATCCGGTAAAAGTCTCGAAAGTTTCAGCGCCCGTTCGCTTCCCGCGAGCGGGCGTTTCTCATTTCATGAGTCCGAGTCGGCTCGCGCCGATGTAAAGCGCCAGCACCGCGGCGTTCGACACGTTCAGGCTCTTGATCTCGCCGGGCATGTCGAGCCGCGCCACCACGCGGCAGGTCTCGCGCGTCAGTAGCCGCAGGCCCTTGCCTTCGGCGCCGAGCACCAGCGCTAAGGGCTGCTGCAGCGTCACCGCGCCGAGATCTTCGGTTCCCTCGCTGTCGAGCCCGACCGTCATGAAGCCGCGGTCGTTCAGCTCGGTCAGCGCGCGGGCCAGATTTTGCACCGTTACCAGCGGCACCAGCTCGAGCGCGCCGGAAGCGGATTTCGCCAGCACGCCGGTGGCCTCGGGGCTGTGGCGGGCGGTGGTGACGATCGCCTTGACCGCGAACGCCGCCGCAGAACGCATGATCGCGCCGACATTGTGCGGGTCGGTGATCTGGTCCAGCACCAGCACGATGCCTTCCTGCGGCAGCGTATCGATATCGGGCGAGGCGAGGGGCTCGGCTTCCGCCAGCAGGCCCTGGTGCACGGCGTCGGGGCCGAGCCGCTGGTCGATCGTGTTCGGCCGGACGATCTCCGGGGGGACGCGGGTGTCGATGTTTTCGTCCGCAAGCCTTCGGGCGGCGTTCTCGGTCAGGAACAGTTTTCGGATCTGGCGCTCGGGGTTGGCCAGCGCCGCCGTCACCGTGTGCCAGCCGTAGAGAATCACCGGCCCGTCCGGGTCGGTGTTCCGCTCCCGCCGGGCCGGCGGCCGGGCGAATTTCCACCCTTTTTCGAAGGGTTTGCCCCCGCCACGTCGGAACGGCGGCTTTCGGTCGCGATCGCTCATGGGGAGCTTGTGTCACGGGTCCCCGAGTATGGCAATTTGGCCGTCCCAAGCGCGCTTTTGGTGGCTTGCCTTGGTTGACTTTGCCATCCCGCTTCGCCCATAAACGCGCCGGTCGTAGCCGGTTCGATCCGGCTTCGGCCTCAGCGTCATCGATGGTCCGGTCCTCCGCCACTCGGGCGGCCGGTTCCTGACGCTGACGGACGGGGAAGTGTCCCGAGTGGCAAAGGGAGCTGACTGTAAATCAGCCGCCGTATGGCTTCGAAGGTTCGAGTCCTTCCTTCCCCACCAGCCTTCGCTTGCTGCGCAAGCCTCGGCTCGGCAAGCCTTCCTTGTAGCCAAGCCTTCCTTGTAGCGAAGGCTGCCGCGGCGGAGCCCGAAGTGCGTAGCCGGGCGCTGTGCGCCATCGTTCGACGCGCTTCCTTGCGGAGCGGCTAAGGGGTCGGTCGCGCCTTTTCAATCGCGCGAACGGTGATCCGCTTCGCGGCCCGCATGGTCGCGCCGGAGAGCCGGCGAGCAAGTTGCTTGACGCTGAGGGGATGCGGTGAGGCCGCCATTGCGGTGAGCATCAAGGTCATGAGTTCTTCGGTGCTCTCAAAGCTGGGCGTGTACAGCTTCTCGCGCCCGCGCAGCCAGTGATACACGACTTCGATGAAGGGCATGAAGTCTTCGTCGCGTTCGGGGCTGGTGGGCAGGTGCGGTTTTGCTTGTTCGTACAGCGCCGCATTCCCTTCCACGGCACTGATGAGTTTGGGCAGCGCAGAACGCCATTCATCCTGGCTCCAACGCTTCTCGTGATCGAGGTGGATCAGGCCGGGCGACGGAAGCGTGCGGATCTTTTGCGAGGCGGCGGAAAACGCGAACGGGAAACAGTAATCCCACCACACCGACCCAATCTTCCAATCCTCCGACCAGTGAATTTTTTCGAGTGAATCGACCGTAAAAAAGAATGCGTCGAATCCGTAGCAGTGCTGCCCCGTGGGACGCAGGTCTTCCTGGGAAAGATTCAGTCGCTCGACGATGACAACGCCGTTGTCGAGAAGGTCCTCAAGCGCTGTTGCCAGGTTGAGCATCGGGATCGTCATGCAGTCGGCGTTCACGATCCCCGCGATCCGGCTGCCGCTCCTCTTTGCGGCGTCGAGGAAATCAGTGATCAGTGGTCTGGCGCGCGGGACCGGCTGAAACTCGATCGGCAACGCCCCAAGGCCTTCGATCTCTGCGGCCGAGTTGAGGCTGATCGGCCGAAATCCTGATGCCTTCCATGAGGAGATGCAGAGTTGCAGCCACGCTGGCCCGAAGTTTCGTCCATTGGACGATCTGGACCATTTCGGCGGGATTGACGTGAACAGGGGAATTTGCGGTTGGGCCATTCCGGACCGATTACCCCACGTTGATCCTCAAAACTAGGCTTTGAAGGCGCGGAGAGGTTCGATCTGCGGCTTGGGGTTAACGCGCGCCAGAAGACCCGCCAGCGCCTCTCGTTGTCAAACTTCATCTCCACGCCATCGACCGCGTGCTGTTGGTGCGCATCGTTGCGGAAATCCGCCGCTGGTCGAACGGTCCCCGCGAACGCCGCAATCGGCAACGGCTCCTGAGCGGGAACATTTTGCGTTCAACCGCCGTTGATGACGCAAACCGGAAGTACGGGAGACGGCCATGAAGAGATCGATGATCCTGCTCGGCGCAATCGCCTTGTTGTCCACGCTGGCTGCCCCGGCCTCGGCGCAGCATGTCATCAGCAATCCGGGCTGGTGCGCCCAGTTCTATCCGAACGCCAATTGCCAGAATTACGGCCGCGGCAACCCCTACACCAGCTACGGCTGGCGGCGGGCGTATAACTCGTCGTACGGCTACAGGGGACACCATCGGTACTATCAGGGTCATCGTTACCATCGCCGCCACCTGCGCTGACGCGCAGCTTGGTTCAGGGATCTCAAACTCTCTATCTTGACGAGTGATGACGTAAGTATACACTGCCCGGGTGCGGCTCCTGAGGATATTCGCGCACGTAGACCCGGGCGCTGGCGCACGCGCTACCTGCCAACACTCACTCCAGTGCAATCGATTCTGTTCGACGATACAGAGGTGCAAGGCGTGTCGCCCTTCGCAGGGCACCACACCCATCTGCACGTGCGTTTGAACTAGCTCCTTTTGTGACCCGAACCATCGCCATGATAGGGAGGGCAACATGCTTTTCAGGTGCATTGCTGCCATCGTGTCGGCTTTCGCCGTTCCGGCCCTGCTTTTCAACGGGCCGGCGGGTGCGCAGGCAACGGCCAAGGTTTCGGTCGGCGCAGCCGTCCCGACTTTGGACCGGTATAAGGCTCCGGCCTCCAAAGATGGTGACAAGCCGCGCGGACTGAGCGGCATGGCGTGTCTCGCAGAAAAGACTGCTGCGGGCAGAGGCGGCGATCCCGCCCGTGAATGCGTCGCCATCGTCGACGAGGAAAGCTTTGCCGAGATCGTGATTCTTTCGGAAAAAGGCCTGAGGCCGACCGGACGTACCGTCGCGTTGACCGAAGCGATGCCAAAAATCACGGGCACCCAGCGTGTCGCCCCTTGCAAGGAGAGGGATGAGGACTTCGGCGAGTTTGACGGGGAAGGGATAGCGATCGCCGACGGATACGTTTACTTCACCGGTTCGCATTCTTGCAGCGGCAAGAAGAGCAAATACAAGCCATCCAGCTACCTGCTCGCGAGGTTCGCGCACAGCTCCGCAAACTCGTTTCTCGACGGCGATCCGGCGCTGGAGCGTACGTGGCGAGGCGCCGACATGCTCCTGAACTCGCGCGTCAAGGACAGCTACGGCAAGAAAAAGGGCAAGGGTACGAACATCGAAGGATTGGCGGTCACCGGCGGCCGCGTCTACGTTGGGCTGCGGACGCCGGTCGGCAAGAGAAAGGCCTACATCCTCAGCGCGCCGGTCGCGGAGCTCTTTGCACGCGGCGAACAGCCGCTGAACCAAAATACGGTCGAGCGGATCAGCCTGAAGCTTGGCAAAGGGGTCGGCATCCGCGATCTCGCCGCACTGGAGAGTGGCGGTCTGCTCATTCTTTCGGGGCCAACGATCGAGCAGGAAGAGATTCCGTACAAGATCTGGCATCTGCCTCCGCCTCTCGACGCGAAGGGAGCGGGCCTCGTGGAACTGGCCACGATAAAGACCGACGCAGTTGCCAGG
>DAIMKE010000428.1:0-5794 GCA_036721875.1 Bradyrhizobium sp.
TCCGGTCCGCCCGGACCATATGGCGTGGCCGCGGCGCTGCGGCGGAAAATGTGACGCGGCTCGACCGCGAAACTCTGCGCCGATCCGCCTGGCACTCCCTGCTCGCGGAAGGAGCCGTGCAGCGGCTGCTGGTATCCCGCGGTGAAGCGGCAAAATTGCTCGGCACCGTGGACAAGGAACCGGACAAGCCGTTCATCGATCTCTGGCTGGCGCTGGCGACGCCGCCGCCAATCGGCGAAAGCCTGCTCGGGCAGCGAATCTATGAGAGCGAACTGGCCAAGATCGGACCCGACGACGATCTCATCCTCATCGGCGCGACCGGGCTTTATTCGTTCAAGGGTACCGAATGGCGTCGGTCCGATGCGTTCGACCGCATCGAACTCATTCAGGGCGGCCGCACGATTCGCCTGAAGCCGGCCGATCATACCCAGGTCGAAGCGCTGCGGGCGGCAGGCGCCCCTGAACTGCGCGAGATCGCGCTGTTCCGTGTTGCGCGGGCAAGCGGCTTCGATTCGACCAAGCCGTTCAGGCTAGATCTCGACCTCGGTACTCCGGCAGCGGCGGCTGGCCCAGCGGTGGTGTCGCTGGAATACCGCATACCCGATCGCTATCTGATCGCGCCGACGGGTGCGCCGGCAACGGCACTCCCCCACAAGGCTGGACAGTCCGCGGCGTCCGCGCCCGGCCAGGTGCCACTATGGCAGGATATCTGGTGGGCCCGCAGCTACGAAATCGCGGTGCTCGCCGTCATGCTTGCCACTCTCGCCGGCATCCTGATCTTCCAGGACAAGGTAACCGCGCACGGCCGCTTCTATTACCGGCTGCGCACCTTCTATCTGTTACTGACCTTCGTCTTCCTTGGCCTGATCGCCAACGCGCAATTGTCGGTGGTCCATGTCCTGACGTTCATTCATGCCCTGCTATCGGGATTCCGCTGGGAACTGTTCCTGCTCGACCCCATGGTGTTCGTGCTCTGGAGCTTTGTTGCGATCAGCATACTGTTCTGGGGGCGCGGCGTATTCTGCGGCTGGCTGTGCCCGTTCGGTACGCTGCAGGAACTGACCAATCAGCTCGCGCGGAAGCTCGGAATCAAGCAGGTCGAAATTCCCTTCGGGCTGCACGAGCGGCTCTGGATGATCAAATATGTGATTTTCGTCGGCATCCTGGCGATCTCACTGCGCTCGATCATCACGGCGTTCCAGTACGCCGAGGTAGAGCCGTTCAAGACCGCGATCACGATGAAGTTCCTGCGCGAGTGGCCGTTCACCCTTTATGCGGTGATCCTGCTGTTCGCGGGGCTTTTCATCGAACGATTTTACTGCCGCTATCTTTGCCCGCTAGGCGCGGCGCTGGCCATGCCTGCGCGCATGCGCATGTTCGAGTGGCTGAAACGCTACCGCGAATGCGGCGCCGAATGTCATGTTTGCGCGCGCACCTGCACCGTTCAGGCGATTCATCCACTCGGGCAAATCAATCCCAACGAATGCATCTACTGCCTGAAATGCCAGGCAAACTACTTCGACCAAGACGTTTGCCTCCACTTGAAGAAGCGCGCGGCGAGGCGCCAGCCGCTGGCGGCTGCGCCGGTTCCGAACAGCGCGCGATCGAAAGGATCTGGCGATGGGACCTGACGCGCCGACGCGCCGACGCGTCATCACGATTTTCGCAGCGGCTGCAGCCAGCGCCGTGACCGGCCCTGCCCGGGCCCGTGACGCCGACTACGCCTGGAACGGGGTAGCGATGGGGGCAGACGCCACCATATTGTTTAATGGGATCGACCCGCAGACCGCCCGAACGGGTATTGCCACCGCGGCCGCTGAAATCGAGCGTCTCGAGGATGCCTTGAGTCTGTTTCGCGACGGTTCGGAACTGCGACGCCTGAACCGCGCCAAGGTGCTGCATTCACCGAGCGGCGACATGCGCCGAGCGCTGACGCTGGCGCTCGACATCGCCAGCCGCAGCGGCGGCCTGTTCGACCCAAGCGTTCAGGCGCTCTGGGAAGCACATGTGGACTGGTTTGCCGCGGCACCCAACGCCGGCCTGCCCCCAGAGGAGGTCATCGCCAAAGCGCGAACGGCGGTCGACTGGCGCCGGATTCGGATCGAGCATGACTCGATCCGCATCGGAGAGGATCAACGCCTCTCGCTCAACGGCCTCGGCCAGGGTTATGTCACCGACCGTGTTGCGGATCTGCTATACTTACGGGGGTTTAAGCATGTCCTCGTCGATCTCGGCGAACAACGCGCTATCGGCCCACGTCGGAGCGGCGCACCATGGCTTGTCGCCCGCGCCGATGCCGTGCCGTTCGCACTGAGAGGCGGCGCGCTGGCGACCTCGGAAGGCACGGGCTGCATGCTCGGCGCTTCCGGCGCCGCGCATCATCTGTTCGATCCGCGTAGCGGCCGCAGCGCCGCACACTGGAAGAGAGTCACGGTGCACCACAACTCTGCAGCCGTCGCCGACGCGCTTTCGACTGCCCTCTATGCGGCTTCGGCCGACGAAATAGAGACCCTGCTGCCGCGCTTTGCGGGAGCGGTGATCTGGGCCACCGACCACGACAACCGCGAACGGCGATGGATTTCGCCGCCGGTCGATTGAACCGTCAGCTAGAAGCCACCCGCCGCAGCCAGTTGCAAAAATTGCCGGGGTCGGCCCGACGGAGCTTTGGCTATTTGGTCTTGCCTTCAGCGTCGTACTGTTTGAGGTGGGCCCACAGATTCTTCGCCTCGGTCTCATTCTTGATGCCGGCAAACACCATCTTGGTGCCCGGAATCCTGGCCTTGGGATCCTTGATGTAGTCCAGAAAGGACGCTTCGTTCCAGGTGATGCCGGAATTCTTGTTGGCATCGGAATAATTGTAGGCGGCCACGGTTCCGGATTTGCGGCCATCAAGGCCGTTCAGTACCGGACCGACCTTGTTCTTCGCCGTGGGTCCAACATCGTGACAAGTAACACATTTCTTGTACGAGGTCGCGCCGGCCGCCATGTCCTGCGCGGCCGCAACGCCCGCCGAAACCATCGAGATAGCAACCACCGAAATCATTCTCTTCATTTTCGTCGTCTCCTTTTGCTGGATGTCGTCCATCCGGTTCGAACTGACCGGAATCTGGAACACTGTGGCTTCAATGGGGGTGCGACCCCAATGCGTGGTGCAGCCTCGCATCATGGGTCTCGAAGTGGCGCGAGAACCACGCATCGAGCCGCTGCGCCAGCATCCGTTCGTCGAAACGGTCGCTGGCTTCAAAATCCTCCATGAGGTCGCGGATCTCGTCCAGCAAGCGCTCATGATCGTTCTTGTGCTGGACCAAATGGTCGTAACCGCTTTCGCCCATGAAGCGCTCCTCAAGCGCAAAATGCGCCGAGATCGCCTTGAACAGGTCGCCGAAGAAATCGAGCACGGCGTCTTTCGATCCCTGTGTCGTCGCCTTGACGTAGAGGCGATTGACGAGCTCGATCAGTTCCCTGTGCTCATGATCGACAGCGGCGATTCCGACGCTGTAGCGGCTCTCCCAATGCAGCAGGCCCATGATGTTATCCTCAGCGAAAGATGAACTCACCGCTCTCCGGCCGATAGTCGATGACAAACATCTGGCTCGGCGCAAAGTCCACGGTGCCACGACGCTCATGATCGAATCCATCGGCTCGTGCGGTGTCGCGCATGCGCACGGCGACATCGTATTTTCCGGCCGCCATCACGAAGCGTTGATAGACGCGCGAAGGACCGTCACCGGCGACCCCGGTGGGCGGCAGTTTCGCCTGATAGATATTGCGGCCATCGACATCGAGCTCTACGTAGATGGACCGCCGCCCCCGCGGGCAATCCTGCACCCGCCGCATATTCGGCGGCAGCTTGGCGATTTCCTCGGCGGTCAACCTTCGGCATTCACCCTTGCGATCCGCGCCGTGCACGAACGTCAGCATCATTATGGCCGAGCCGGCGGGAATTTGCCGATAGATCGGGCGGTCGGACAGCCAGGCGACGCCGGCGAACAACCCGGCGATAACCACGAACTGCCCTGTCAACCGAAGCATCCCCTTCATGAACCCTCTCCGAATTCGGCAGGTTCGCGTTTCTCGGCCGGCCGCGACACCGCACTCGGCGGCAACGGCGAACGCAGACGAATTGGCGGCAGGCCGACAATGTATGCGGTGAACGACGCAATGGCGGATTGGAGCCTCCCCGCCTCATGCGTGGAGGCCCACACTGTGGCGATCCGGTCGCGCGGGACCCGTGCGCGCAAATACGGATCGCGCCTTCGGGCGAAACGCTGCTCGGTCCAGTCGACGCCGAGGCGGTTGTAACAGGCGCTTTCCGAGCAGCCCGCAACCACGACACCGTCGGCGAGGTCGCGGCTGAGAACGAAGTCGATCAGCGATGGCGGCATCATAGCCACACAGGGCATGACGACCGCCCCGTCGCGCCTGTCCTTGCCGGCGCCATGTTCGCAGGCAAGCACCAGCACGCGGCCCGGTCTCGTCAGCATCCCGGCCGCGGCAATGACCCGCTCGCGCAACTCCTTCAGCGAATAATCCGGCAGATCTATTCCGGTCCTGAGATCCTCCGTGCGGCGGAATGGCGTCGAGGAAGGACAAGCGCCGACGCAGATGCCGCAGGATACGCAGAGCGACGGATTTACCGCGGCCTCCATCGGAAACGGCATGCCGTCGGTGCGCGGGACCATCCTGATCGCCTCGTAGGGACAATCCTCGGCACATCGCGCGCAACCATTGCAGTGCGCAAGATCGACCTCCACAGCCTTCGCCCGCCGCAGCGGCGGCAGCCAGGGCATCAGCCCGATCATCAACGAAAAGGCCCCCAGAAATGCCCAGACCGCTCCGTTGCCCCAGATGTCGGTCAGGGGATAGAGCGGCAGATAAAGCCAGTCGAGACCGACTTCGGCCGGCACCTTCGCCAGATCGGCTGGACCCTGCGACAGCGCGGGCTTCCAGATCGATACCGCGAGCAATGCCGCCAGCGACAGCAGTGCAAGCGTGCGCGGCGGGTTCATCTTCGGCCGCGAGATGCGGATAATATGGATCCACATGATGAACAGCAGGAATAGCGGCACCGCCACATGCATGAACACCATCAGCGAAAAGAAGCGGCTGGTGAGCGTCCCGGTGGAAACGAAGTTCCGCGCTATCGGCTCGCCGAAAATCGGCAGCCAGTCGAGGAGTTCGGACGAAACGATCGCGACATACTGAGCAAGCTTGTCCCAGACCAGCCAGTAGCCGGTGATCCCCGAGGCGTAGAGCAGCCAGATGATCGGCAGGCCGGTGATCCAGGAAAACCAGCGAACGCCGCGGTAATGATCCAGAGAAAATTCCCGGAGCAGATGAACCACGACCATGACGACCATCAGGTCGGATGCATAGCGGTGAAAGCTACGCATCACTCCGGCATGAAACCGGTAGTCCTGGGTCAAATGTTCGACCGATTGATAGGCCCGTTCGATCCCGGTATCGAAAAAGATGAACAGGTAGATCCCGCTCACCGCAACGATCCAGAAGAAGAAGAATCCGAGTGCGCCGAGCTGTGCCAGAGGATTGAGCTGCGGCGAGAACAGGCGCTCGAACGGCCGTTCGATCAGAGAGAAACCTGTCCGAAGCACACTGCGGATGGCGCCGATCACATTGCTCTCCGTTCCATCCGGCCCTGGCCGCTCATGCGCGCGCCGAGCGAAGCCATTCCCGAAGAATGAGACCGCCCATGACGAAGAGAGAGAACGCCGCGATCACGCTGCCGAACACCAGTCCGTAATCGATACGGTAGCGGCCGGCGCCGGGATCGTAG
>DAIMKE010000429.1:0-5783 GCA_036721875.1 Bradyrhizobium sp.
TCGCGTAGATGTCGTCGACCTCATAGGCGAGGTGGCCGAAATGGCGGTCCTCGCCGTATTTTTCTTCATCCCAATTGTAAGTGAGCTCGACCAGCGGCGCGCCGCGGTTCTGGGGAGCCGCCTTGAACAGGCCCTCGTCCTCGGGCGCGCACAGGAACACCAGCGTGAACCGGCCCTTGTCGTTGTCGACCCGGCGTACTTCCTTCAGCCCCAGCGCATCCCGGTAAAACTTCATCGCGATGTCGAGATTGCGGACGCGCAGCATGGTGTGGAGATAACGCATGTTTCTTATCCTCCTGAGAATTGCGGACTTGTCGTTGGTTCGACCGCCAAGGGCCCCTGACAAGGGCACTGAATAGCAGCAAATTGCTGCCGGGGGCAGGCGGTTCTCGCCCGTGGTAATGGAGGCGTCGGGCAAAAAGGAGAGCCCGGAGCAATCCGGGCTTTTTCTTTGCTCGTTTCCCTTATCGAGGCGTGAGCGGATGAGTTACCGCGTCAAGGCGGGAATGAGACTCTCGAACAGCGTGATCAGCCTTTCTCCGGTCATTCCGACGGCGGCGATAATTGCCAGCGCGATAAGCGCGGCGATGAGGCCGTATTCGATGGCGGTAGCGCCGGCATCGTCGCGGAGAAATTTCGCAAGCATGCATCTCACTCCCAAGTTGCGATGCGTTGTGACACTCGGAAGTTGCCGCAAATACAATCAGAATCGTAAAATTGTAGGTCACGTTGCGCGCTGATGATGCTTCAAAGGCAGGCTGCCGGATAAAGGATCCAACGGGGCAACACACCGCGTCGCCAGCGTGATCCCACACACATACCCGAGCGGCCACTCCGTCCATTCTGAGCGCAACGGAGGGATCGCAAATGTGTCTGGTGTACAGCCTGATCGTACTGGCAATGGCTTTCTTCCTGGTGCTTCCGATCACGGACCCACGAACAGCGCGGATGAAATTGTCCGTGGTGAGTAGCCTGGGCGTGCTGCTGGCGGTATCGGTTGTCCTGCCACGCCTGATGCACTAACGAGTAGTGCCTGCCTCGATGCACCAAGATGGTGCCCGGGAAGCCGGGTGGTGGCTAATGAGCGCAGGGGGCCGACATGATCCTCGTGACTGGCAGTATTCTCGTACGCGAAGGCAGCTTCGATGACGTGCTGCGCGCCTGCCTGGAGCATGTCGAACGCTCGCGCAAGGAGCCGGGCTGCATCTCGCACGACGTTCATGTCGACTGCCAGAACCCGATGCGCCTGTTCTTCTTCGAGCAATGGGCCGACGAGGCGGCGTTGCGCGCGCATTTTGAGGTCGAGGGCTCGAAGGCCTTCGTGAGATCCCTCAAGGGGCGGATCGTCGAGACTTCGGGGACGAAGATCTATCGGGCCGAGCCGATACCGAGATAGGCTGCGTCGCGGCGATCTCTGCTTTTGGACGTCAGAGCAGGGGATTGTAGATCCAGTCTTGCGGCCAGAGCCTGTCTCCGATCCAGCCCAGCGCCGCCGCCACGATAAAGAAGACGAGCGCCGTGGGAATCAGTTCATCGACGTGAAATGCGCCGGCGATCAGCGGGCCGGTCAGGTGTGCCGTCAGACCGGCGACGCCGATACCGATGCCGAAGAGCAGCACCTGCACGGTCCAGATCACGAGGGCGCGAAGCAGCATCATGCGCCGACGATAGCGGCGCTTCCGATGCCGCCGATGTGACCGGCGGCACAGTCCTGTGCAGGCCGAGCGCCGGCTTTGAATCGGCGCGCCCGCGTCTCACCTGGAGTTCTGTTGGGTCGTCAGACCTTGACGTCCACGAGCGGCGCTTCTTCGACTTGAATGGTTTCGAGCACCTCTGCCACAGCCGCCGCCTTGGCGTGGTAGACCGCCTGAAGATCCTGATTGATCGTAGTTGGCGACGCCTTGGCGTTCTGATCGACTACGAGCTGAATTCTGGCCTGCGTCACTTCAACCGGTATTGGATAAATGACCATGGGATGACCCTCCTGGTCAAAATCTGTCAGGTGCGCATTTACACTTTCTAAAGAGGTTCGGTTAACGGCGCAGCACTTCAACAGCGCTCGGTAAACAGAGGCTTAAGCTTCTGCGACGGACGGCGGCTTCCAACGGACACCAATGCCGACAAGCTTCAGTGCGTCTGCTCCGGCCGGTAGGTGTAGTGCGCTTGCTCGAGCCGCTCGGCGTAGAGGCGGAACTCCTCGGCCATCTCGATCAGCTTCTTCGAGGCTTCCGGATCCTTGACGGCTTCCGCCAGTCGTCGTGCTCTGTTGGATTGGTCGCGGTAGTGCTCGGCTTGGGTCATGGCAGCACCTTTTTTGGATAGGTCTCGATCATCCCGAAAAGGTTCGATGCGAGGTTGCTGACCTTGGCGATTGGCCGGAGATAGCAAAGTGCAGGCGGCGGCGTAACACTATCTTAAGAGGGCGGCAGGGCGAAAAAGTGCGTCCCCTGTTCGTTCCAGAAGAACAAAGGGAGTCTGTCTCATCGCGCGTGCGCGCGTCATGGCTTCGCGCGTTCCGGATTTGCTCGCGGATCTGTTGGATCGGATTGCGCTAATGCCGGACCGATAATGGCTGTGAATAGTGGGGATCAGCGTGCAGCAAGCACCGCAGCATGCGCGCAAATTTCGGATTGCTGCCGCAGTGAATTTGCTGCGGATAGCCAAAATCGACGCGCGAGCGAGCCGTTGCGAGCAGCTAGCCCCGATCACGTGCTACCGAAGGATCAGAACCGTCCGACGATTTGTGAAGACTCGCGACGGCAACAAACCCGCCATAGCCGAGCACGTTCACCAGAATTTCCATCCAAATGGGCATTTGCACCTCTACGGTAGCGCAACACCGGGAGAGATGCGATCGTTCCCGCGCTATCAGACGACCAGACAAGCGCGATCGCATGGCTCACCCGAGCGCGATGCACGATCGAACCGGTCGAAATAAAAACCCCGTCCGCATCCGAAGAAGCGAACGGGGTCTTTCATGCTTTCACCTCTCGCAAGGTTGCTGCACTTGGATTGAAAACGACCGGGCGGCAGCTTCGTTCCGAACGGCCTCGAATTTTCCTCAGGTTCCGATGGTGCTTTACGTCGACAGTGCAGGCCAGGCGTTGCCCAGCGTCTTCGCATAGTATTCCTGGCGTTCCCGTTCGAATTTCTGCTGTGTTTCCCTGAAGCGCGCCACGCGTGCTGCGATCTCGGCCCGCTCGCGCGCGAGCCGCTCTTCCTTGTCCATCATGTCGATCCGTTTCGTTCAGTGCGTGTTCGCCTGATTCGCGTCTCTTTACGATTGGCGCGCCCGATTGGGGCGTGAATGGGGAAACGGCGGTGCAGGATTGTGATTGGCGCCCACGCTGATCTTGCGATGCCGGCTGGCGTGCTATAGTCGGCACGCCAACAATCCGGATGATCAGCGGTGATTGCCAGGGATCTGCACAGCGGCGTCGAACAACTCGGCAACATGATCGCCGAAGCCAGCGCCATCGTTCCATTCACCGGCGCCGGCATTTCTACGGAATGCGGGATTCCCGATTTCCGTTCGCCCGGCGGCCTGTGGACGCGTAACCGCCCGATTGCGTTCGATGAATTCGTCGCGAGCCCGGAGGCGCGCGACGAGGCGTGGCGGCGGCGCTTTGCGATGGAGCCGACTTTCGCGGCTGCGAAGCCCGGCCGTGGGCACCGCGCGCTGGCCTCGCTCTACAAGGCCGGAAAAATTCCGGCGATCATCACGCAGAACATCGACAATCTGCATCAGATGTCGGGTTTCAAGGCAGATGATGTGGTCGAACTTCACGGCAACACCACCTATGCCCGCTGCATCGGCTGTGGTCAGGCCTATGATCTTCCCTGGGTAAAGACTCGCTTCGAGGAATGCGGCAGTGCACCCGACTGTACGGTGTGTGCGGAGCCGGTGAAGACGGCGACGATCTCGTTCGGACAGGCGATGCCGGAAGGTGAGATGCGCCGCGCTGCCGAACTCGCGCAGCACTGCGATCTTTTTCTGGCTATCGGATCGTCGCTAGTCGTTTGGCCCGCCGCAGGTTTTCCGCTCATGGCGAAGAACAGCGGTGCCAGGCTGGTGATCATCAACAACGAGCCGACGGAACAGGATGATGTCGCGGATCTGGTGATACGACACGACATCGGCGAGACGCTCGGGCCGTTCGTCGGCAACTGATGTCGAACTGATTCGCGGATGTGCAACACTGTTTATAGTTTTAGTCTGTGTTGTTTTTTTGGCTATGCGCCGCAATGGGGAATGTTATCTTCAAGTTAAGAGATTCGCGCAGCGATATCATGGTGGTCATGGATGGGCGCGTGTTCCGGTTACGCTACGGGCTAGCGGACCGTACTTGAAGTGTGGGGTCCGGGGTCATGGGGTCGGACGGATTTGAGTCCAAGAAGCTCGGGGGGCCGCCGTCAGGCGGTACAGGGCAAAACAGACTTGGACCAGGTGAATACTCTGCGGCGGCAGAGCGTGATTCAGCAATGGATGCGCTCTCCGGGTTAGGCGATACCGCAGCCAACCTTGTCGAAATCTCCGGGGTCATCAAATGGTTTGATGCCTCGAAGGGCTACGGTTTCATCGTACCCGACAATGGCTGGCCCGACGTGTTGCTGCACGTCACGGTGTTGAGGCGCGACGGCTATCAAACCGCGTACGAAGGTGCGCGGGTGGTCGTCGAGTGCGTGCAGCGCCTCAAGGGTTATCAGGCGTTTCGAATCGTCTCGATGGACGAATCGACGGCGATCCACCCGGCGCAGATGCTTCCGCCGCGGACTCACGTCAGCGTGGTTCCGACCAGCGGACTGGAGCGAGCGCAGGTCAAGTGGTTCAATCGCCTTCGCGGCTTCGGCTTCCTGACCTGCGGCGAGGGCACGCCCGACATCTTCGTCCATATGGAAACGCTGCGTCGCTTCGGGATGACCGAGCTGCGCCCGGGTCAATGGGTGCTGGTGCGCTTCGGGCCCGGCTCCAAGGGCATGATGGCGGCGGAGATCCACCCGGAGACCGGTCCGTCGGCGCTGTCGTCGCACTGACGGCCGCCTTGGATCTGGAAGCCTTGGATCTGGAAGCCTTGGACCTGACGGAATTGTGAGCCGGCCGATGCCCGTTCGGGCGTCGGCCTCTGGCATTTGCCGCCGTCGTCGGGTTAGGTTCCCCGCAACATTCCCTGAGATGAGCGGCGTGAGTGCTTTGATGAATTTCGCTTTGATGGTGGCGCGGCTTCGCAACCGCGGACAGTTGATGTCGGTGGGTGCAGCGATCGCGGTACTCGTCGCACTTTGCGCAATTCCTCTGGCCCAGGCCGCCAGCATCCAGCCGCTCGAAATCGCCACCAAGTCAGGCGTGCGGGTGTTCTCGGTCGAGATGGCGACGACGGAGGAGGAGAAGCAAACCGGGCTGATGCACCGCAAGGAGCTGGCCGACGGTAAGGGCATGCTGTTCGATTTCTCGCCGGAACAGCAGATATCGATGTGGATGAAGAACACCTACATCTCGCTCGACATGATCTTCATCCGCGCCGATGGCCGCATCCTGCGGATCGCCGAGAATACCGAGCCGCACTCGACCAAAATCATCTCCTCGGGCGGGCTGGCCAGGGGGGTGCTGGAAGTGGCCGCCGGCACGGCGCAAAAATATGGAATTCAGCCCGGCGACCGGGTGGCGCACCCGCTGTTCAACAAGCGCTGAGTCCCGGGCGGGCCCGAACATCGTCTTGATGGCGGGGGTCTAAGCGTGTATCGACGCATTTCCCAGCACATGATCGGGGTATAGCGCAGCCTGG
>DAIMKE010000430.1:0-5779 GCA_036721875.1 Bradyrhizobium sp.
GGACGCGATTTTTCTTCGGTCCCGCGCGCGAGATAGGCGGCTACGCCGCCCGCGCTTAACGCGATGGTCAGAACGACGACACGTGCGATATTCATACGCTTTACTTACTCTTACGCCGGGACGTCCCAATTGCACGGCAATGGCGGTCAACCCCTCGAGCCATGACTAGGCATCAAAGGTGTAAGGGAACTTGAGGAGCGCGTTTTTTGGCGGGTTCGACGGCAGGTTTCGCCGTCATGGTGAATGGGGGGTTACGGTGGCAAGCCGTGGTCCGGAAAAACCCGGGGTTGTGCCCGGTAACGGGCAGTCACGATCGGAAAAGCGGACCGCTATTGATGCCTTGGGCCGGCGGGCGGCGGTGGGCGTCAGGTCTTCTCGCCGGCAGTATGGGGCATGGCCGAGCCTCTCGACACGCCAGGGTTGACGACGTTCCTCTAGCCTTCCCTTGGCGGTCCCGGCAACAAGTCCGCGGTGATGACCGACCAGTCCGGTTGTGGGGTGTGGCGGGTTGAGCGGTCCATCGTTGGAGAACGCGCCGGTTTGCAGGGCCCAAGACGTTATGCCGCAGCCGCTTCTCGATCATGGAAAGGCCGCCGGACGTCGGGCCCTGGCCGGCTCGATTGATAACAAGATACAGAAGTCGCCCGTTAACCCCTTGACCCGGCAAGCCAGTCGTTCTGTGATAGGCGACAACTATCAATCGCTGCAAGTTGAGGGGCCTGCCGCGATATCAGATCCACAGCCTGACCGAACTGCACATCAAACGGCAGGTCGGTGTGAAGCTTTTTCAGCGGGGGATCAGCAGGTTGGCCCAATGACGTCAGGCGTTGCCTAAATAACGATCTCTGGACGACCCCTTGAAAGGCCTAACCCATGAAACGCGTATCTCTGGTTGTTACCCTTGCCCTTGCTGCCGGTCTCTCGGCCCAGGCAGCTTCGGCGCAAACCCTCAAGACCGTCAAGGACCGTGGCATGTTGTCCTGCGGCGTCAGCCAGGGCCTGCCGGGCTTCTCGACCCCAGACGACAAGGGTAACTGGACCGGCCTCGACGTCGACATCTGCCGGGCGATCGCGGCGGCGATTTTCAACGATGCGACCAAGATCAAGTTTGTGCCGCTGTCAGCCAAGGACCGCTTCACGGCGCTGCAGTCGGGCGAGATCGACGTGCTCTCGCGCAACACCACCTGGACACTGTCGCGCGATACCTCGCTCGGCGCCAACTTCACCGGCGTGACCTACTATGACGGCCAGGGCTTCCTGGTGAAGAAATCGCTGAAGGTCAATTCGGCGCTCGAATTGAACAGCGCATCGGTCTGCGTGCAGACCGGCACCACGACCGAGCAGAACCTCGCCGACTACTTCAAGGGCAACAACATGAAGTACGAGGTGATCGCGTTCGGCACCGCCGACGAAACCGTCAAGGCGTATGAATCCGGCCGCTGCGACGTCTTCACCTCGGACGTCTCGCAGCTATACGCCGAACGCCTGAAGGTCGCGAACCCCGCCGAACACGTCGTGCTGCCCGAGGTGATCTCGAAAGAGCCGCTCGGGCCGATGGTGCGCCATGGCGACGATCAGTGGTTCGACATCGTGAAGTGGACGCTGTTTGCCATGGTCGGCGCCGAAGAGCTCGGCATCACCCAGAAGAACGTCGATGAAATGGCCAAATCCGACAAGCCCGAGCTCAAGCGCGCCTTCGGCACCGACGGCAATCTCGGCGAACAGCTCGGGTTGACCAAGGACTGGCTGGTGCGGATCGTGAAGGCAACCGGTAACTACGGCGAATCCTTTGAGCGTAACGTCGGTTCCGGCTCCAAGCTGCAGATCGCCCGCGGCCTCAACAACCTCTGGAACAAGGGCGGTATCCAGTACGCGCCGCCGATCCGCTGATCCCACGCGGGGGCTGCGGCGATGTCGATCGAACCCCGAAAGCCACCGTCGCAGCTACTTCCAAAGCTGCAGCGGGCGCTCGGCGGACGGGCGGGCTGGAGCGGCTTCGTGCTTCAGCTCCTGTTCGTCGCCGCGCTCGCCTGGGTCTGCTACGAGATCGTCGCCAATGCCCGCGCCAATCTGCAGGCGCAGCGGATCACCGCGGGCTTTGGGTTCTTGGCCAATACGGCTGGGTTCGACGTCAGCCAGAACCTGATCCCGTATTCGGGGTCGGACACCTACACCCGCGTGTTCCTGGTCGGGCTCCTCAACACACTGCTGGTCTCGGTGATCGGCATCTTCTTCGCCACGATTATCGGATTCATCGTGGCGCTCGGCCGGCTGTCGCCGAACTGGCTGCTGTCACGGATCGCGGGCGGCTATGTCGAATTGATCCGGAACCTGCCGGTCCTGTTCCAGATACTGTTCTGGTATCTCGCCGTGCTCGCAGCATTGCCAAATCCGCGGCAGAGCATCTCCGTCTTTGACAGCTTCTTCCTCAGTAATCGCGGCCTGGTGATCCCCAAGCCGATCGGCACGGCCGGTTTCGAGCCGTTCGTCGTTGCGCTGCTGCTGGCGATTGTGGCGGCGATTGCGCTGTGGCGTTACTCGCGCCGGCAACTGTTCCAGAGCGGCAAGCTGATCAAGGTCTGGCCCTACGCGCTCGGCCTGATCATCGGGTTGCCGTTGATCAGCGCGTTGATCTTCGGTGCGCCGGTTACGTTTGAAGTTCCCGTGCTCAAGGGGTTCAACTTCGCCGGCGGCTCGCGCGTGATTCCCGAATTCGTCGCGCTGACGCTCGCGCTGGCGACCTATACCGCGGCCTTCATCGCCGAGATCGTGCGCGCCGGCATTCAGTCCGTGCACAAGGGCCAGATGGAAGCCGGCTCCTCGCTCGGGTTGCAGCGCGGCTCGGTGCTCCGGCTGATCGTGATCCCGCAGGCGATGCGCGTGATCCTGCCGCCGCTCACCAACCAGTATCTCAATTTGACCAAGAACTCCTCGCTGGCGGTGGCGATCGGCTATCCTGACCTCGTTTCGGTCTTCGCGGGAACGACGCTGAGCCAGACCGGGCAGGCGATCGAAATCATCGGCATCACCATGGGCGTCTATCTCCTGATCTCGCTGGTGACCAGCGCGATCATGAGTTTCTATGGATGGCGGATCGGCCGGAGCATGGGCGGATGAGCGACACCCCTTCATCCGTCTTCGTTCGCCAGGAGCTGATACCGGAGCGGCCGGCGCCGGTGAAGACCACCGGCTTCATCGGCTTCCTGCGCACGCGACTGTTCAATTCGCCGTCCAACATCCTGGTTACGATCGTCTGCGCGCTGCTGCTGTGGTTCCTGCTCGTGCCCACGATAAAATTCGTGCTGATCGACGCCGTGTGGACCGGCAAGGACCGCACCGCCTGCCTTCCGAAAAATCCGGGTGACGTGGTCGGCGCCTGCTGGCCGTTCATCCAGGCCAAGTTCTCGCAGTTCATCTACGGCTTCTATCCGGAGCCGGAACGCTGGCGGGTCAATCTGGTCTTTCTTCTTGCCGCAGTCCTGCTGGTGCCGTTGCTGATTCCGCGGCTGCCGGCCAAGGGTCCCAATGCCATCCTGTTCTTCCTGGCACTCCCCGTCGTCGCCTTCTTCCTGCTGAGCGGCGGCGGGCTGCGCGGCTTCGGCGTCAGCTGGACGGCCGGAATACTTTCCGGGTTCAACGACAGCATCGCCGATGGCGGCAAAAAGCTTGCTGCCGCCGGGGAGACGACCGCCGTCATTGGACCGTTGCTGTGGCTGATCGGCAAGCTGCTGGAGCTGATCAGCATGGCGGTTGGCTGGATACTTCTGCCGCTGACCTGGCTGCGCGACCAGATCCAGGCCTACGGCCGTCCGGTCTGGGCCGACCTCGTGGCAACCGCCGCGATCGTGTCGGCGCTGGTGTTCTGGCTGAGCAGAAGCGCGCGGGCCGTCGGCATCACCCTCGCAATCTTTGCCGGCATCGCCGCCGTGATTGCGGTGATGGGGCTCGACCGTGGCGGATTGCCGGTCGTGGATACGCGGCTCTGGGGCGGCCTTCTGGTGACGCTGGTCGTGTCGGTCGTGGGCATCGTCGCCTCGATGCCCGTCGGTATCGCGCTGGCGCTCGGCCGGCGCTCGGCCATTCCGCTGATCCGGATCTTCTCGATCGCCTTCATCGAGTTCTGGCGCGGCGTTCCGCTGATCACGGTGCTGTTCTTCGCAACCTACATGCTGCCGCTGTTCGTGCCGACCGGTTTCACCATCGATGGATTGGTGCGCGCCCTGATCGGCATCGCGCTGTTTGCAGGCGCCTACCAGGCCGAAGTCATCCGTGGCGGCCTGGCGGCGATCCCGCGCGGGCAGGGCGAGGCGGCGAGTGCGCTCGGGCTGTCCTGGGCCAAGACCACGGCGCTGATCGTGATGCCGCAGGCGCTGCGCCACGTCATCCCCGGCCTCGTCAACAGCTTCATCGCGCTGTTCAAGGACACCTCGCTGGTCTCGATCGTGGCGCTGTTCGACCTGCTCGGGCAGCTCCGGGCATCGTTCTCCGATCCGGTCTGGTCCACGCCCACGACGCTGTTCACGGGCTTTGCCTTCACCGGGATCATCTATTTCGTGTTCTGCTTTGGCATGTCGCGTTACTCGCTGTTCGTCGAGAACAGGCTGAACGCGCATCGGCGCAACTGAGTACACCACCATGGCTGCAAACTCGATCGTCGGCATCAACGCGCTCAACAAGTGGTACGGCGATTTCCACGTGCTGCGCGACATCAACCTCGATGTTGCCAAGGGCGAGCGCATCGTGATCTGCGGCCCGTCCGGCTCCGGCAAGTCGACGCTGATCCGCTGCATCAACGCGCTGGAGGAGTTCCAGGAAGGTCGGATCGTCGTCGAAGGCATCGAGCTTGGGCCGAACCTGCGACGGGTGGACGAAGTCCGGCGCGAGGTCGGCATGGTGTTCCAGAGTTTCAACCTGTTTCCGCATCTGACCGTGCTGGAAAACTGCACGCTGGCGCCGATCTGGGTGCGCAACATCCCCAAGAAGGACGCCGAGGCGACGGCGATGAAGTACCTCGAGCGAGTCAAGATTCCGCATCAGGCCAACAAGTATCCGGGCCAGATGTCAGGCGGACAGCAGCAGCGTGTTGCGATCGCGCGCGCGCTGACCATGAATCCGAAAGTGATGCTGTTCGACGAACCGACCTCGGCGCTCGACCCCGAAATGGTCAAGGAAGTGCTCGACACCATGGTCGATCTCGCCAGGGAGGGCATGACCATGCTGGTCGTGACCCACGAAATGGGATTTGCCCGCGAAGTCGCCAACCGCGTCGTCTTCATGGATGCAGGTCAGGTGATCGAGTCGAACACGCCGCAAAACTTCTTCGCCAACCCGCAGCACGCGCGGACGAAGCTGTTCCTGAGCCAGATCCTGCGGCATTAGCTATCGGGCATTCGCCGGTTCGCCCACAGTATCGGCCATGGTCGCGCCCCGCGTCCCAAGCGGCTTCTGGCTGCCTTCGGTGCTGTCGATCGCGGTCTGATGCTCGATCTCCGAGTTGAGCTCCGCGCCGCAAAGGACGATGATCGCGGACATCCACATCCAGATCATCAGGCCGATCGCGGCTCCGAGCGATCCGTAGGTCGCGTTGTAATCTTCGAAATTTGCAAGATACCAGGAGAGGATGGATGAACCGGCGAGCCAGAGCAGTACGGCCAGCACGGCGCCCACGCTCAGCCACTGCCATCGGGGGGTAGCCCGGCTGGGGCCGTATCGATAGAGCGTCGCCAGCGCGAACAAAAGAAGGAGCGCGAGGATTGGCCACCTCCCAACTGAAACGATG
>DAIMKE010000431.1:0-5770 GCA_036721875.1 Bradyrhizobium sp.
CCGCCCGCAGGCCGGCACCGCCAGCGCCGAGGATCAGGATATCAGCGTCAAAATGCTCCATGGCGCGTCCGATCAGAGGAGGAAAAGCAGGGTCGGCACGCCGACTGCCAGGAAGATCAGAAGATTGTAACCGCCGAAGATCGCGCCCAGCCGCCAGTAGTCCGATCCCGGCAGAAAACCGCTGCCGGCGTAGACCGGGCTCGGTCCGGTGCCATAGGGCGAGATGATGCCCATGATTCCGAGCGTCAGACACAAGGCGAGCGCGGCCTTGTCCATCGGCAAACCCGGGATTTTCGCGGCCACCGTCAGCATCAGCGGCAACAGCGCCGTGACATGCGCGGTGACGCTGGCGAACAGATAATGCAGCAGAAAGAACAGCACGACCAGCCCGACCAGTCCTGACAGCGGCGGCAGAGTGGCAAGAACCGGTCCGACCTCTCCGGCCAGCCACGCCACCACGCCAGTCTGCGCCAATCCGCCCGCCAGCGCCACCAGGGTGCCGAACCAGATCAGGGTGTTGAAGGCCGGCTTGTCCTCCAGCACGTCGAACCAGCCGATGGTGCGGGTCACTACCAACAATCCCACCACCAGCAGGGCCGCGGTGGTCGGATCGATGAAGCTGCCGCCGAAGATCCACAAGCCCAGCGCCAGCACCACGAGGCCGATCAGCACGATCTCCCTGGCCGATATCCGGCCGAGCTGGCGCAGCTCGTTGCGCGCCCACTCCGGCACTTCAGGACATTTTTTGATCTCCGGCGGATAGAGCACATAGGCCAGCGCCGGGGTGGTCAGCAGCAGCACCAGCGCGACCGGCAGGAAGGCGGTGAACCACCGCCCCCAACTCAGATCGACATGCACGGTCTTTTGCACCAGCTCCACGGCCAGAAGATTGGGAGCCAGACCGGTCAGGAACATCGAGCTGGTGATGCAGGTTGATGCGATCGCCGTCCACATCAAATAACTGCCGATCCGCCGCGAAGAGGGATCATTGGGCCGCGACTGGTAAAATTCCGGAATATTCTTAATGACAGGGAAGATGGTGCCGCCGCTGCGCGCCGTATTCGATGGCGTAAACGGCGCCAGCATCAGATCGGCCAGCATGATGGCGTAGCCGAGCGTCAGGCTGCGTCCGCCGAGGCGTGACAACAACAATAGCGATATTCGCTTGCCGAGCCCGGTCTTCTCATAGCCGAGCGAAAACACGAAGGCCGAGAAGATCAGCCACACGGTCGCATTGGAAAAGCCGCCGAGCGCCCAGGAAATCGCGGCGCTGTTGGGATTGAAGCCGGCCACGGCCAATTGGGCCGGCGAGTACAGCACGAAACGCGACAGCACCGCCGCCGCGGTCACCCCCAGAAGGCCCACTGCCGCGGCTGGAACCGGCTCGACGATGAGGCCGACGATGACGGTGACGAACAGTGACAGATACCACCAGCTATACTGCGCCAGTCCCGGCGGCGGCGGCAGCAGCGCCATCGTGATGCCGATGGCGAGCGGCAAGAGCGCCGCCAGCGCGCGATGGTTGATCGACGGCCTCGGCGTCGTCGGGAACAGATGCGGCTGTTCATGCCGAAACGCCAACGAATGAAAGTTCATCAGACTTCCCAGTGATCAGAATTGATCTCGGAGTATAGTATCCGCGCCGTAGCATTATTGATTTCGATCAAGATCGATCTGGCAGCCGCGATCACGATTTGCGGCGGGCCGCGCGGGCGAGAAAGCATTTCGGAACGAACGGTCAGCGGATGCCAGCCGGTTCGTAAATGTGTCGGAATTATTTTCCCGCGACGGCTCGCGCCACCGAGCGCTGAGACGGCGCTCATCGACACCACCGCGATCGCATCGACTCCGAACCGGCCGGCCAGTCCCGTGCGATCGATCGCAAGTCCTGCGACCACGGGTGCGGTCGCCAGCGCCCAAAAGAGATCGGCGAGGTCCGATCGTCCGCCGCGCAGGCGACAATATCCGCAGCCAATCCCGAAACAGATATCGAGACAACTGCCCACCGCAGGACGCGCTCAAATGACATCGACCCCTTCCGTACTCATGCTGCTTTCGAGAGTCTCTCGCCGAAAATGCGACTGTCGCGGTTGAGGGAAATCAATAGCCCGCCCGAAATTGCCGACTATCATCCAATCTTGCTAAACGTGATGGCAACTTGGGATCCACGAACATTCGGGTATACTTTCTCCCGAGGGACTTCGCTGCCCGACTCGTCGATGACAATTATTGAAAGCTCGCGGTCTTTGAGCGGGTGTCCGTGTAGTTCGGGCGCGCGGCTGGCCTAGATTGCGGGCGGATCGCCGCCCTTCGGGATGGCGATGCCCAGAGTCTTGACAATCTCTGCCGGTCCGCGTTTTACGCGTGCGTGAGTTCGCCAGTTTCCGATCGGATCTTTTCCGGTTGGCTCAAATCCAGCACCACGCGCCCTTCGACCTTACCTGCCTTGAGGTTGGCGAAGATTGTGTTGATGTCGCCCAATGGCGCAGTCTTTATCTCGGCCCTCACCTTGCCTCGACAGCAAATGCGATTGCCTCGTCGAGGTCGCGACGCGTTCCTACGATGGAGCTGCGCACGGTAATACGCTTCAGGACAACGTCGAAGATCGGGGTGGGAAACTCGCCTGGTGGCAGACCGACAAGGCTGACGGTTCCCTTGCGCCGCACCACGCGCAACGCCTGGGAGAAGGCGGGCGGAGAGACGGCCGTCACCAAAACGCCGTGGGCGCCGCCGCCAGTTGCCTTGAGAATATCCGCCACCGCATCCGGTGAGCGCGCATCAACCGCGATGTCGGCGCCTGCAGCTCGGGCAAGAGCAAGTTTGTCCGAAGTGATATCAAGCGCCGCGACGTGCAACCCCATCGCCTTGGCGTACTGGATGGCAACGTGTCCGAGGCCGCCGATGCCGGAGACGGCGACCCATTCGCCCGGCCGCGCCTCGGTTTCCTTAAGCCCCTTGTAGGTGGTAACGCCGGCGCAGAGGATCGGCGCAATCTGTGCAAAGTCGACACCCACCGGAAGCCGCGCGGCAAAGGGCGCAGCAGCAATAACGTGCTCCGCGAAACCGCCATCACAGCTGTAGCCGGTGTTGTGCTGGTGCTCGCACACGGCTTCCCAGCCGGTCTCGCAATATTCGCAGCGCATGCAGGCATCGTGCAACCACGCAACGCCGACCGGATCACCTGGCTTGAAATCCGCCACGCCAGGGCCGAGCGCAGCCACAACGCCGGCAACCTCGTGGCCGGGAATGAACGGAAGCGAGGGCTTCACCGGCCAGTCGCCTTCGGCGGCATGCAGGTCTGTGTGGCATACGCCGCAAGCCATCACCTTGACCAGGATCTCTCCCGCACCCGGCACGGGCAGGGGCACGTCCTCTATCACCAGGGGCTTGCCGAACTGGCGCAGCACCGCAGCCTTCATCATCTTCGCCATTTGCTGAACTCCATCGTCGATGAGGTGAGACTAGGTGCGTGGGATGTGCGTGCGTGAGCAGGACCGCGTCGATCCGTTGGGGGTCAACGGGGAAGCGACCTCAATTACGCAGGCGTAATTCCTTAAAGCCCTGGAATAGGCCGCAATCGATCAACAATCGGTGTTCGGCGTTTTCAATGAGATATTTCGAGCCGGCAACGGTGCCGGTCCCAGGAAGGATAATTGCAAACTCAAGGTCGGCCTCTTTGGGGTAAACTGGTTGCGTGCGCGTCCTGATCGAACCAGTTTCGTGACGAACTGGGCAACGGATTGCGACACCTAGCATCGTCGGGCGACCCATTCGTCATGAAAAACGTGGTCAGCCCCGTTTTGGTACCTTGGTCGGGGATAGGCGGGCTTGATGTGGGTCAAGTCTCCGGTCGTCACCTTCATCCATATTTCCCATCAAGATGCTTGAGGCCTAACGGGCCACCCTCGCTGCTGTCCGGGAACACCTGAAGAGAGACACGCGATGAACGCACAAACTTCTCTAAAACAGGTTTCAAGCGATCCGCCCGAGGAGGGAATATCCGCAGGCGTTGCGAAAACGCAGAGCCTTGTGCTCCGGATTGGGGGGATGACCTGCGACCACTGCCCGCCGACGATCGAGAAGGCGCTCGCAGCCGTTCCGGGAGTGTCTGCCGCGCACGTTAACGCGGCGACAAAGATCGTACGGATTGAATTCGACCCTGGGCGTACGAAGGTCGGCGACCTTCTCAAGGTCATCCGGTCCATCGGTTATGCACCTGGAACGGCCACGACCCGGCTGCCTGTCGAGAACATGCACTGTAGCTCGTGCGTGGTCCGCGTAGAGTTGGCGTTGCAACTACCCCCCGGAATTGTCTCGGCCCGCGCCAACTTGGGGCCAAGCGCCGTCGATATCGAATACCAACCGGAACTGACTAACTTTGGAGAGATCCGCAAGGCGATCGAGTCCGCGGGCTATCGCGTGGCCGAACCCGGGACCGCGCCATCGAGTGAAACGCTTTGATCCGGCAGAGGCGGCAATTGAAGAAGAATACCGCGGCTTGATGCGAAAGTTCTGGTTTGCTGCCGCCATTTCGCTGCCGGTGATGGCGCTCAGTTATCCTGACCTGATCCCCGATTTGCGCGACTGGATGCCCATGGAAAGCGACACGCGGCGGATCGTTTGGGCCCTACTCGGCCTGTTGAGCTTACCTGTGATGGTTTGGGCGGGATCGCAGTTCTTTACAGGCATGTGGGATGCGCTCAAACATCGCGCGGCAAATATGCACACGCTGATCGCGATCGGAATCAGTGCGGCTTATGCCTACTCGGTGGTCTCTGTCGCGTGGCCTGGCATCTTTCCCGACATAAAGCTCGCCGAAGTGTTCTGGGATGTCACCGATGTTGTCGTCGCTCTCGTCGTGCTCGGTCTTGCACTGGAGATCAAAGCGAAGGGCCGAACATCACAGGCTATCAAGAAATTGATCGGACTTCAGGCCAAGACTGCTCGCGTGATCCGCGACGGCGAGGAAATTGCCCGCGGCCAAGAGCAGGCTATCGCGCCACGAACTAATCATACGTTGATGCCCATGGCCGACCATAGATCCGCAGCGCGCCACATTCCGCGGAGCCCAGCTATTGCTTCGGCTGGGCACGGTATCGGTCCGTGAAGTCCTCTTCCGATCTTCCGCAAGAATTATTTTGATCAAGTCGGCCTGAACCGCGACATTCCCGCGTTCGTTTCCAATCTTCAGAAGCTAGAGCCGCGGAAGCGCGGGTCTCGCTGTGGTCGACTTGATTAAAAATCGCAAAGGAGAAACGTGAATGAACAGGTTGGTACTGGCGATGGCTGTGGCGACTTCGCTGTTCTTGGCGGATTGTTCGACGGGCGAGTGGGGCTCCGGCGGGCCGCCCGGCCATTCCGGACATCTATTCGACCGATGATCTTGCGTGCATGCCAATGCTCGCTAGATAGCACCGATACGCGATCACTCGATCGCGCAGTCGATAGAACTCGGCAAAGCTAGAAGAATTGATCGAGAGATCACGGTACATAGATACGTAAGTTCAAATGGAGAATGCGTCATGACCACAGCTCTCAAGAAAGCTCTGATAGCCAGCGTTGCGGTGCTCGCGCTGGGCGCCGCCACCGCTCCTCCGGCGGCGGCCCAGCACCGCGGTGGCGGTGGCGGCCATGGCGGAGGATTTGGTGGCCACGGCGGAGGATTTGGCGGTCACGGTGGGTTCGGGGGTGGTCACGGCGGCTACTACGGCGGTCATGGCCTCTTTGGTGGCTACGGGGGGTACGGTGGATATGGCGGTTACGGCTATGG
>DAIMKE010000432.1:0-5763 GCA_036721875.1 Bradyrhizobium sp.
ATTCGCGGCCAACCTGCGCAGGGTGCGCGGACTGTACCGCGAGGCGCGCGACGCTCTCGCATCCACGTTATCGACCGCCTCGAACGGCCGGCTATCGGTGCCGGTGCCGTCGCAGGGCCTGCATCTGGTCGCACGGTTCGATCCGGCGACCGATCCGCTCGTTGCCGCCAGGGCAAAGACCGAGGCCGGTGTCGCCGGCTGGCTGCTGGCGGAGACGTATCAACGCGCCCGGCCGCTGCCGGGCTTCGTCCTCGGATTCGCTGGCCATCCAATGCCGCAACTGATCGCATCGGCCGAACGGCTGGCGAAATCGTCGCTGGCCGCCCTGCGAGCAAGCCGCAAGGCGAAGCGGGCGCAATAGTCGCGCTCCTCAGCGCATCACGAACGGATTCGCCGGAACGTCCTTCGCCGTCGAAATCCACACGCTCTTGGTTTCGAGATATTCGCGGACCGCGTCGATGCCGCTTTCGCGCCCGAGCCCGGAATGCTTCATGCCGCCGAACGGCATCATGTAGCTGATGGCGCGATAGGTGTTGACCCACACGGTACCGGTCCGCAGCAGCTTCGGCACCCGCACCGCACGTCCGAGATCCCTGGTCCAGATCCCGGCGGCAAGGCCGTAGATGGTGTCGTTGGCGATACGGATGGCGTCCTCCTCGGTATCGAAGCCGATGATCGAGAGCACCGGGCCGAATACTTCCTCGCGCGCAATCCGCATGGAATTATCGACGTCGGTGAAGATGGTCGGCTCGACGAACTGGCCACCCTGGATGCCGGCGCCGGACGCCGGCTTGCCGCCGAGCAGGCAGCGCGCGCCTTCCGCCTTCGCGATGTCGATGTAGTCGAGAATCTTCTTGTACTGCGCCGGCGTGGTGACCGGACCGATATTGGTGTCCGATTGCATGGGATCGCCGATCTTGGCAGACTTCGCGAGTTCCAGCAGGCGCTCGACGAACTTGTCCTTGATCGAGTTTTGCACCAGCAGCCGCGATCCTGCGATGCAAGTCTGACCGGTCGCTGCGAAGATACCCGAGACGACGCCCGCGGCGGCGGCGGAAAGATCGGCATCCTCGAAGACGATGTTGGGAGATTTTCCTCCGAGCTCAAGCGAAACCCGTTTGAGGCTGCGCGCCGCGGTCTCGTAGACTTTTGCGCCCGTCGTATCCGATCCGGTGAACGTGATCTTGGCGACGCCGGGGTGCGAGATCAGCTCGGTTCCGATCTCGGGGCCAAAACCCGTCACGACGTTGAAGATGCCATCCGGGATGCCGGCCTCCTTCGTCAGCGCGGCAAACTCCAGCGTGCTGGCGGAGGTGAATTCCGACGGCTTGACGATGACGGCGCAGCCGGCGGCAAGTGCCGCGGCACACTTCCAGGCAACGAACAGCAGCGGTGAATTCCAGGCGGTCAGCGCCGCAACGACGCCCACAGGCTCATGCGTGGTGTAAGCAAAGGTTTCCGGCTTGTCGATCGGGACGAGCCCGCCCTCGAGCTTGTCGACCAGTCCAGCAAAATACCACCACCACTCCGGATGGTAGCGCAACTGTCCCAGCATCTCGGCCATCAGCTTGCCGTTGTCCCGCACCTCGATCTCGGCAAGACGCTCGGCATTCGCAGCAACGAGATCGCCGAGTTTGCGCATGACCTTGCCGCGCGCCGATGCGGTCATCTTCGACCACGGGCCGCGCCACATCGCCTCGTTGGCGGCCTTCACGGCTTTGTCGGCATCGGCCTTCGATCCGCGCGGAATCTTCGCCCATGGTTCGCCGCGATAGGGATCGATCGACTCGAACCACTCGTTGTTCGCGGGATCGACATATTCGCCGTTGATGTAGAGCTGATAGGTCTTCACGATTTCCTCCGGGACAGGTTTTCACCGATTTTAACGCCCGGAACCCGGCGCTCAAGCGATTTCGATCTGGGCGGCCCGAGCGTTTCGCGATTGCCGGTACCCTATGAGAATCGCCGCTGCGTCACTAAGCTCAGCATCGTCAAGCAACGTCATGATGGAGCCACATGCCCGGCAATCGCAACGTCCTCTATCTCATCATCGGCGCGTTGATCGTCGCGGTCGGGGTGCTCGGCTACAATCTCTATCAAAGCAAGAAAGAGCCGGAAGGCCTGCAGATCAACGTCGGCCCCGACGGGCTGAAGATCAAGACCAAGTGAGGGAGACGATGATGCTGCCAAAGGCCGCCCTGCCCGCCGGACTCGCGTTGTGGCTGCTGGCGACCGCCGCGCATGCGCAACAGGCTTCGCGCGAGCAGGATATCGTCGACTTGCGGCTCGGCCAGCGCGTCCTCGTCGACGACGGGTCCTGTCCAACCGGACAGATCAAGGAAGTCTCAGGCTCGCAGATGACGACATCGGGCGTCGTACGCACCCGGAAATGCATTCCGCGGCTGGGGACCAAGCGGCGATAAGGCCGTTCGCGAAATTGGAACGTCCCGCGGTTTGGCGGATTGAGGATGCCTCAGTTCCACGACGGGGATCGCCCAATGGCCAAGACCACGAAATCCAGCAGCGCAAACGGCGGGACGGCAACGATCCATGACCAGAAACTCGAGCGCGGCGAAGGCGGCGAGCTCCACCAGACGGCATCGGGCAAGGGATATGTCCTGACAACGGCCCAGGGCGGACCGGTTTCCGACGATCAGAACTCCCTGAAGATTGGCCCGCGCGGACCGACCCTGATCGAGGACTTTCACTTCCGCGAGAAGATATTCCACTTCGACCACGAACGGATTCCCGAACGGGTGGTCCATGCGCGCGGCTATGCGGCGCACGGCTTCTTCGAAAATTACAAGCCACTATCGAAATACACCAGGGCCGACCTGTTCCAGCGGGCCGGAGAAAAGACGCCTGCGTTCGTCCGGTTTTCTACTGTCGCCGGAAGCAAGGGATCGGTCGATCTCGCCCGCGACGTCCGCGGCTTCGCCGTGAAGCTCTACACACAGGAGGGCAACTGGGACATCGTCGGCAACAATATGCCGGTCTTCTTCATTCAGGACGCGATCAAGTTTCCGGACCTGATCCACGCGGTGAAGGAAGAACCCGACTGCGCCTTTCCTCAGGCCCAGTCGGCTCACGATAATTTCTGGGATTTCATCAGCCTCACCCCCGAAAGCATGCACATGGTCATGTGGGTGATGTCCGACCGGGCCATCCCGCGCTCGTTTCGCTTCATGGAAGGATTCGGCGTCCACACCTTCCGCATGGTGAACGCGAAAGGCGACTCCACCTTCGTCAAGTTCCATTGGAAGCCGAAACTGGGCCTGCAATCGGTCGTCTGGAACGAGGCCGTCAAGATCAACGGTGCCGATCCGGACTTCCACCGGCGGGACCTGTGGACGGCGATCAAGGCGGGAGACTTCCCGGAATGGGAGTTGCAACTGCAATTGTTCGATCAGGACTTCGCGGACGCCTTCGACTTCGACGTGCTCGATCCGACGAAGATCATCCCGGAGGAAGTTTTGCCGCCGGTGCCTGTCGGCCGGCTGGTGCTGGATCGCATGCCCGACAACTTCTTCGCGGAAACCGAACAAGTCGCCTTCATGACCCAGAACGTGCCGCCGGGAATCGATTTCTCCAACGATCCGCTGCTGCAGGGACGCAATTTCTCTTACCTCGACACCCAGCTCAAGCGGCTGGGAAGCCCCAACTTCACGCACATACCGATCAACGCACCGAAATGTCCGTTCGCGCATTTTCAGCAGGACGGCCACATGGCCATGCGCAATCCGGTGGGACGCGCCAACTACCAGCCTAATTCCTTCGGCGAAGGACCCAGGGAGTCGCCGCAGCGCGGCTTCACGCCGTACGCCGAGGTCGAGCAAGGTACCAAGCGCCGTCTGCGCCCCGAGAGCTTCGCCGATCACTACAGCCAGGCGCGTCAGTTCTTCGTCAGCCAGACCACGGGCGAGCAGACGCACATCGCAGCAGCCCTGGCGTTCGAGCTGAGCAAGGTTCAGACACCGGTGATCCGTGAGCGCATGGTCTCTCATCTGTTGAATATCGACGAGGGGCTGGCCAACCAGGTCGGCGACAAACTGGGCCTGAAGAAAATGCCGAAGCCCGCGGAAGCCGCCGTGGCAACCCGTCAGGATCTCGATCCATCTCCGGCGCTGAGCATCGTCGAGAACGGCCCCGATCGGTTTGAAGGCCGCAAGCTGGGAATTCTCGTTTCCGACGGATCGGACGCGGAAATGCTGGAGGCGCTCAAGAGCGCGATCGAGAAGGCCGGCGCCACTTACGAAATCATCGCGCCGAAGATCACCGGCGCAAATGCGAGCGACAAGAGCTGGATAGAAGCCGATCAGATGATCGATGGCGGACCGTCCGTACTGTACGACGCGGTAGCCCTTCTGCCGTCACCGGCGGCGATGGATGACCTGTTGCAAGAGAGCACGGCACGCGATTTCGTTGCCGACGCCTTCGCTCACTGCAAGTTCATCGGCTACGTCAAATCTGCCCTGCCGCTGTTCGAGAAGGCAGGAGTCGCTGCCGAGGATTTCGACGAGGGCTGCATCGTCATGGACAGCGCGAAGGACGCAAAGTCGTTTGTCGCGGGCCTCTCGAAGTTGCGCGTCTGGGAACGTGAACCCAAGGTAAAAATGCCCTCGAAATCGAAGTCATGAGCGGCCTCGCGCTGGCTTGCTTCCAGATTTGGCAGCGATCCCCGCGCCAGAGCGTGCTGCGCTCTGCGAACCGTTCAGCATTGCTGAACGCCCCGACGCGGACGCCTTCGTCGTAGAACCAGTTGGCGCGGGTCCCGATCGGATAACCGGCCGCCCTTCCCGAGCAGATCCTCGTCCGGCGCAGCGAAGGCCGGAAACTCCAGCGCGGCAGACAGCGCGCATGAAAACAGGATTTGCCGTGGCTACATCAGCGCGCTCGCACAAGTTTGCTTATCGGAGTTCGATGCGCAGCACGCGCCGCGGACCGACACCTCCTCGTAATGGATTTCCTGACTTGACACTCAAAGACCATTTACGATCGCCGCCGTTCGTCCCTGGGCTCTCGTTCAGGTAACCAATACCGACACACATCTATGCCGCCACGCGGGATATCTGCGCTGTTGGCATGACACGCTTGCTGCAGAGACTGAATGCCGCTTCCAAATGCTTTGACTATCCAGCTTTCCCCGTGGTTTCATTGCACCAAGCAAATAAGGGAGGAAAGACATGTCAAGATCAATCAGCCGATTGACTCGGCGAAGCATGCTCAAAGCAACGGCCGTAGCTGTCGCCGCACCCGCGATCATCAGCAGCGCCCACGCGCAGGAGAAGGTGACCTGGAAGGTGCAGGCTCACTGGCCCAAGGCATCCGGATCTTTCAACGACAGCCTGGGTGTTCTCGCAAAGGAACTCGACGCACGAACCGGCGGCAGCTTCAAGTTGGAGATGTACGGCGCCGGCGAGATCGCCAAGGACCGCGAGATTTACAACATCGTCCGTCGCGGCGTCGTCCCGATGGGTACGATCTCGCCCGCCTATATTCTCGGTGAAGCACAGGCGATGGGCCTGCTTTACGGCGTACCCGGAACGCTGCGCGAGTCCTGGGAAATGATGCACCTGACCAAGAATCTGGGCATCGAAAAAATGGTCAACGACGAGTTGCGTCCCAAGGGCGTAATCATAATGGCAGAGAAGGCTTACCCGACCGAGGTGGTGCTGAAAAAGAAGATCGCCTCAGCGGCCGACCTTGGTTCGCTCAAGATCCGGTCCACCGGTACAATGCTGGAATACCTTGCCGCTGCCGGCT
>DAIMKE010000433.1:0-5761 GCA_036721875.1 Bradyrhizobium sp.
CGTCCGTTCGGAGTCGATCCATGAGTACGCGCAAGGCGACATCCAGAATAATTCTGCATCGGCGGGATCATGAGCGATTGACGCAGCTCACCACCCGATGGCTGTCCATCAGACCAGAGCTCGCAGACGCGCTTCTACTGAAGCTAGGCCGTGCAAAGCTTGCGGATCAATCTGACTGTACGGTCCAGATTGGATCGACGCTTGTCTATGACTCCGAAGGCGGGCCGAGGAGAAAAGTGACGCTTGTTTATCCCGAGCAGGCGGACATCTCCATTGGAGCGGTATCCGTATTGACGCCGGTCGGTGCCGCCTTGCTGGGCCTTACGACAGGGGACAGGGTTGAGGTCCAGGGCAATGATGGCCGAATGCGATGGCTGGCTGTCGTCGAAGTTGCTCGACGCGAGGGCGCTGTCGACCTTGAAGCCCCCTGACGACAGCGTCCCAACGGACGCGCCACTTGCTGAATTAAAATCCATATAGATGGATTGATGTTATCTCAAGCGGCAACGCCGCCGCTTTTACCTCTGAGACGCTGAAATGAAACGGAACGCTCGAATTTCGGACTATCTTTCTCCAAGAAATATAGACATCCAGGTTGATAGTTCCAGCAAGCTTATGTTGCTAGACTATCTTTCTAGCAAGGCTTCTACTGATATAAAAATTGATAAAGACGTCATACTTACTGGTCTTTTGAGAAGAGAAGCTTTGGGGTCGACCGGAGTAGGGGGAATCGCAATGCCGCACTCGGGCGGGGGCTTAGCAAAAGCGGACATCTCTTGCGGTGAGCAGGGCGGTCTGACGCGCCCATACATGCGCTTGGCCCAGCTGTCGCGTCCCATCGATTACAACGCACTAGACAATCTGCCAGTGGATATTGTGCTCATGATACTGACCCCCAAAGAAAGCGGCAGTTTCTCACTGCGCCTCCTTTCCAATGCCGCACGGCTATTGCGATCCCTTCCCTTTTGCGCGGCCGTACGAGGAGCGTCGACGGGTGCGCAGGTTTATGCGGCGCTGATCAGCGAGGAGATATTTTCGCCTCCTTCCGGAGACTTCGGGAGGGCCGCATGAAATCGCGGGTACCGAGCGTCGTTTGCCTTTCGTGCCAAGCACGACTGCCCATAACAGCCATACGCTGCATTTGGTGCCGGGCACGCGTCCAGCCAATCAGCCCCGTCTCGTCATCACTAAGAGCACAGCAAGGCCGCCAGAATGCGTCGAACAGGGCCAGTCAAGATCTGGAGGCAGATATTCAAGGGTATTCCAATGCGTAGAGCCTTCGTTGCCAGCGGACAATTGCATGACGCCTCGGAGCCGCAGCCCGTGGTCGAACAGTACGGCGCTCTCGCTTGGCGCAGGAGCCCGACCAAGGGGCTGCGAATCTTGCTTGTCACCTCCCGTGAGCGGAAGCTCTGGATCGTCCCAAAGGGATGGCCCATAGCTGGGTATTGTCCGCATCGGACCGCTGCCAGGGAAGCTCTAGAGGAGGCGGGCGTGTTTGGGGCGGTCAGTTCAAAGCCCTGCGGCAGCTACAGTTACACAAAAGTGCTAGCTGACGAGCAGGCGGTCCCCTGCCGCGTCACCGTCTATCCACTCCGTGTGAAAGCTACACTGGTCGACTGGTCCGAGAGCAAACAGCGCCGCCGCAGGTGGTTCAGCCTTGCTGAAGCAACCGACGCAGTTTCAGAGCCGAGCCTGGCGCGGCTGCTGTCGAAGGTTGCGGTCGAATGGAGTGGGGAGGGCGGACCTCATGGGCTATAAGTGAGAATAAACAATCCGTAGAAATGGAATGGAATGGAATGTCTGTGGCTCACCGCCGAAAAAAACAGCCCGAGCTTGTGCGTTCGCAGCTCTTACAATCTGCGGCGGATATCGCCATCGAGCAAGGCGTCCAGGCTGTTACAATGGACTCGGTTTCGCAGCATGCTGGAGTGAGCAAGGGCGCTTTGCAGTACCATTTCCCCAGCAAGCTAAAGCTGCTGGACGCTGTGTTCGATGAAGTGTCCGAAGCAACAGCCAATGCTCTGAACAAAGTGATTGCGAACGATCCCCAGGGCTATGGTAGGCAGGCTCGCGCCTATCTGAAGGTAACCGCCTCTGAGGCGAGCGAGACGCGGTACCAGAGCATTTGGCGTGCCTTGTTGGCCGCGATGGTGGCGGAGCCGAAAATCAGAGAGCGGTGGGCGCGGCAGTTGCAGAGAATGAACCAGCCGGATCCGCTCCCCGTGGCCGAAGCTGCGAGGCTCATGATTTGCCGGCTGGCGGCGGAAGGAATCTGGATCACCGAACTTCTCGGGTCGGTTGAAATGAATTCCGAGCTAAAGGCAGAAGTAATTCAGCAACTAGAAAAGATGACAACCGAAAGCTCATAGACATATGTACCCCACTTTCGTGGCAAGTGTCGCCTCCGATAGGGGGGGCGTACCTGCTGGGATCTCTTTCATAAAGCTCGCTAATCTGCAGCGATCTGCACACCGGCTGCAAGCAGTTGGACATGGCTCCGCGCCTCGGTAAGAAAGTGAGAAACAAGTGGGGAGGCATGGCTTTGCTGACAAGCCAGGACAATATCCAACGTCTCCGTTGTATCTTCGATCTCTAATGCTCTAATTCCCGGCGGAAGGGTTGCGACGAACGATGCATCGAGGATCGAGCATCCAAATCCAGAGCGGACGAACTGGAGTAGAACTGGGAGGTCATCAGCCTCCTCGACAATGGTTAAACTCAAGCCCGCAGACCGCATCATGTTGTCGACGAGCAACCTAAAGCCACGCCATCGTACCTCCGTCCCTATTACGATTGGAACAGAGGTCAGCCGTCGAAGCGGGATCGATTTTGAAGTCGCGAACGCGTGGTCGGACGGAACAAGGGCAATTAAGCGCTCCCGGGAAATCGGCATCCTCAGAGCCGAATTTGTTGGGACATTCGACATCATGAACCCTAGATCTAAGGTTCCATCTTCGATTGCGGTTGCTTGCTCGGGTGAGGCGAGAAGGCGCAGGCCGACGCGGGCGCTCGGATAGCGCCGCCGGAACGCGATAATGATGTCCGACATCGGGCCATTCGCTGCGAATGTGGAATAACCAACCATCACCGTACCGCTGAGGCCCTGCGCGGCCTGTGCAGCGCGTGCACAAGCTCGATCAAGTCGATTCATCGCGTCTGCAGCCTCTCGGAACAGAACCTGCCCGGCCGGGGTGAGCGCCATGTGCCGTGTAGACCGTTCGAGTAATACGAAGCCGAGATGGTCTTCGAGTTGGCGCACGCTTCTACTTAACGCCGGCTGGGCGATGCCGAGCCGCGCAGCGGCCTTCCGAAAACTCATCGCGTCAGCCACGGCAAGAAAGTAGCGAATCTTGGTTTGAAGCGACGGATGGATCATGGAGAGGATTATACCTGATACCGCACTGGCATCAATATCGACATAATTGGTATTGGACGGGCATGAATGCAGCGTGCCAAAACGCAACAGGATCCAGCGCAAGACGCTGTGATGCGGCGCGGGGTGAGTTCGTTCCCTGCGGAGCCAACTTAATAAGCGAGGCACTCCATGCCAGTACCCAAGGCCATGATCGTCGCAGCGCAGGTAGAGGCTGCGGAGGCTGGCGCCATCCTTTTGGAAGCTGGCGGGAATGCAGTAGACGCGGCGATCGGCTGCGCCCTAGTTCAAGGGGTAGTCGATCCGCTGATGACTGGTATCGCGGGCTTTGGCAGCGCCGGTATATACTTTCCGGCAAGCGGATTTCACCAGTATCTCGATTTTCATGCACCTGCGCCTGCTCAAGCTCATGCCAGCATGTGGCAGGACCGTATCGAGGGCGAAGCCCGTGATGGCTACGGATTTATTCTTAAAGACAGAGTCAATGAGCTCGGTTACCAGGCGATTTGCGTCCCGGCTTCGCTGAGGGGGTATTTCGAAGCTCATTCGCGGCTAGGAATCCTGCCCTGGAAGACCGTGGTCGCTCCCGCTATCGAGTGGGCACAGCGCGGTTGGAGTGTTCGTCCTCACGTTGAACTCTTCTGGTCTGACCCCGGCACAATGGGGCGGGCGTCGGTAAGTGCGAGGCTTTCATTCTCGTCAACGGGGCGCGCTCTATATTGCCGCGAAGACGGAACGCCAAAGCGCGTCGGAGACCTCGTTCGGAATCCCGATTATGCCGCGACTCTTGAAATGATCGCCGATCGCGGAGCGGACGTATTCTACGAAGGCGAGCTGGCAAGGCGTATCGTTCGCGATATGGAAGAGCAGGGTGGCTTGATCAGCCTCAACGATCTTGCGTCCTATCGTCCTCGATGGAATTCACCTCTGCGAGCCACATACCGTGACTACGAGGTCACGACCAACGGCCCGCCGGGAGGGGGGCTTATGTTGGTCCAAATGCTCAACATGCTCGAAAATTTCGATCTCGAAGCTCTCGGACACAACAGCGCTGCTTATCTGCGCGTCGTTGGCGAGGCTATGAAAAGAGCCACCATCGATAAGGATCGCCTCATTGGAGATCCCGCATTCGTAGACGTTCCCATTGGGCATCTCAGCTCGAAGGAGTACGCGAAATCGATGGCGAGCGAAATTACCGCTGGTGTTGTCGCCCACGTGCCGCGTCTGAACTCCGGCTTCGAGTCGAAAGACACAACGCACGTCTCCGTCGTCGATCGAGACGGGAACTGTGTCACAATGACCCATTCTCTAGGAATGCCATCAGGCGTCATCACTGACGGTCTCGGCTTTCTCTACAATGGCTGCATGGGTGTTTTTGATCCGCGACCAGGACGCACCGGCAGCATCGAACCCGGCAAGTCGCGATTCACATCAGTTTGCCCCTCGATCATCTTCCGCGATGGACGCCCTCGACTGGTCATTGGAGCGCCAGGCGCCACTCAGATTGCGATGGGCGTCCTGCAGGCAACTCTGAATGTGCTTGATTTCGGTATGACCATGACGGAGGCGGTGAGCGCACCACGGTTCTCCGCCACCGGCAACGTGATCGATGTTTCCAATCGTATTACTTACCGCACTACGCGACAATTGGAAGCTGAAGGTTACGAAGTCATTCGGAGCCCGTACACTTTCGGCTTTGCGGCAGTTCACGGCATTCGCATTGAGGGCGAGCGACTGGACGGCGGGGCCGACCCTGGCCACGACGGCATCGCCATCGCCGTCTGAGGCGCGACAAGATAAACTCAAGGGAGGTTGATATGAAATCGAGCGTTGCAGGGCTGTCCATAGCAGCTCTCTTGGCCACATGCCCTCCAGCGGTTGGGCAGATTTCCGGCGATGGAGTCAAGATCGGAGTTCTAACGGATCATTCTGGCGGTTTCGCCCATCTGGTTGGAAAGCACTCGGTAACCGCCGCTCAGATGGCGATAGATGATTTCGGCGGTACAGTCTTAGGTAAGCCGATTACGTTGATAACGGCTGACCATCAAAACAAGGCTGACATCGCTGCGTCCTTGGCTCGTAAGTGGTTCGATGTTGACGGTGTCGACACGATCACTGACGTTGCTGGCTCCGCCGTCGCGCTCGCGACGCAGGAAATCGCGCGTTCGCGAAACAAGGTCTTGCTTGTCTCGGGGGCCGGCACGACCGAGCTTACAGGCAAATCTTGCTCCGCTACGACCTCTCAGTGGAGCTACGATACCTATTCTTTTGCGAAAGGGACAGCGAGTCAGCTGACACGACAAGGGGGCGATTCCTGGTACTTCATTACCAGCGACTATGCATTTGGCCATTCGCTTCAGGCGGAGGCGAGCCGTTTCGTCGACG
>DAIMKE010000434.1:0-5758 GCA_036721875.1 Bradyrhizobium sp.
CTGCCGAGCCGGCGTCCGACGAAGGCACGGCGCGACGCAAGACGAAACCCGAAACTACACCCGTACCGGCCCCTGCGGCCGATCAAATCCTCGAAGAATGGCGGGTCGATGACCGTGTTACGGAATGGGCCAAGCTCGAGCCGAAATTGAGCGGCGTCGATCTGCGCCCCTATCTGTTCATCGCCCGCGACCGGAAGGATTTCTTCGGCGGCGCCTCTACGCTCGGCCATCTTCAGGGTATCGTGGAAATCCTAATGCTGCCCAAGGTCGCGATCGGCGCGCAGGGGGCTAAGCTCAATGAACTTGTGCCCGCAGAGGCCAGCAAGGTCTTCGAAGGCGTACGATCCCGGATCATGTCGAACGAGGATTTCAAGCAGAAGCCCAAGGGCATCGACGGCATCATAGCCCTCGTTACCGCGCATCCCGCGCTCGAACCGAGCCTGCTCGATCTCATAGAGCAGCTTCCCGCTGACCGTTGTGGTCCCTGGCTGGCCTCGGGCTGGAACGCAGCGTTGACTGCGACGCAATCTGGCCAGCGGTTTGCTCTGATCGCGAAGAGGTGGGCCGAGCAGGATGGTAACGCCGCCCTCAAGATGGCGGCGAGCGCTGCTGTGTCGCTCAAGGGTAAGGCGAAGAACTGATGGGAACCTCGACGCCCTTCAGCGGCCCAAAAAGCGGCAACCCGCTCGTTCCTGATTTCGTTGATGACGACACCGCCGGCGCAGCTCCACCGACGGCACCGGCGCCGCAGGACGGGGATGGAGTTCCGCCCGTCCCACCTGCACCAGCGCCACGCCCGGCGCCCATGCCACCGCCGATGCCAGATCGATTTCGAAGTGCCCGCCTGAACTTCACCAAGTTCGCGAGTTCCGGCGGTAGCGATCGCCGAGCGCTTGGACGCGCCGTATCCCAATACGTGTCACAGGCTGCGGGAGGCTCGGTTTCTGCCGCTCGGAGGATGGGTTCGTCACGTGGAGCCGCAGCGCGGATAGCCGGCTTCCTCGGGGACGTTGGCTCCCGCGGGCTGCAAGCAGCACTCGCGACTCTCAACATGGCGGGATTGGCCGGAAGGCCAGCGGCCGACATCCTGTCGGCACTCGTCGAGCACTTCTGCCCGGAAGGCGGATCGATCGACGAGGGCATCGCACGCGACGCTTTCATGGAGACCGTCATCGATCTGGCCGACGCTGGCGTCACCGACATGGCCAACCTTACCTCTGAACAGATGCAGACCGTGCTCGAACTCTACGTCGCCCACACAATCGAAGATCGGATCTACAACGATGTCGGGATAAAGGGAGTCGAAGTTCCCTCGGACATCAACGCCGCTGAAGCCGTGCGTGACCAGCTCCACGATTTCATTCTCGGCGGTGTCGCAGATGCCTTCAGCGAAGCAGCGATCGACTTCGCTGCGATCGATTCAACAGCGCTCGGACAGACGATCGACCGTATCTACGAAGCGGCCTTCGACATCCTCGAGGCGCTCGGCGAAGAGGAGTCTCAAAAGTGACCCGGCACCTCATCGTAGGCCGGCTCGGCCCAAGCGATCGCACGAGGATACCGAAGGCAGCCGACGAGCAGATGACGCAGCTAGCATTCGGCCCTGCCGATGGCCTGGCATTCGGGATAGGCAATGCGCTAGACGACTTGCGAAAGCTTGGCCTCCATCCGAGCGAGATTGGCGCAGATCTCCTAATCCTTGCCGCACATGTTCACGCGGCCGATACGCGGATCTCGCGCGCTAGCGAGGCGCAGGATGGATGGACGCGCGAGATCCGGCTGGTCGTCCCAGTCAGCGATCCAGCCATGTGGCGGACGACCGAGCTTACAGTTAAGAGGGCGCTCGACTTCCTTACGGGCGATCGTTGGCAAATCGGGTTCCGTGCGCGCCCGCGAACGCACCACGCCCTCGTCGTTGCACCCGACAATCGACTTGGCGGCATCCCATATGACGGCATTAGCCTGTTTTCGGGTGGGCTCGACAGCCTGATCGGTGCGATAGACCGGCTGAGTGCGGGTCACGCGCCGCTGTTCGTCAGCCATGCGGGCGAGAGCGCCGTCAGTTCGTCGCAGGAAGCATGTTTTAACGGACTCAAGCGGCACTTCCAACGCAACGACCTCGATCGCTTGCGCGTGTGGATGACCTTTGAGAATGGGTTGGTTGAGGACGTTGCCTCGGAGTCGACGACGCGGGGAAGGTCCTTCCTGTTTTTCGCGCTGGCCGCGGCTGCCGGTTCCGGACTGGGACGCCAGTTTGAAATACAGGTTCCCGAGAATGGTCTGATCGCGCTCAACGTACCGCTGGATCAGCTCCGCCTCGGCGCCCCTAGCACGCGTACGACCCATCCCTTTCATATCGCTCGTTGGAACGAACTCCTTCGCCAGCTAGGAATTTCGGGCCTGCTGGTCAATCCCTACTGGAACAAGACCAAGGGGGAGATGGCGTCCGAGTGCGCGGAGCAGGCGCTGCTGATGAAGCTTGCTGCGAGTTCGCTCTCTTGTTCGTCACCCGCCAAGGCGCGCTGGCTCGGACTGCCGCAGGGGCATTGCGGACACTGTCTTCCCTGCCTGATCCGACGCGCCTCGCTGCTCGGTCGCGATCCGACGCCGTACATTCTCGACGACCTCAAAGCCGTCACGCTCGACACGCGGAAGGCAGAGGGGATACAGGTCCGGTCTTTCCAGCTCGCAATCGAGCGCATGCGGCGAAAGCCCGACCTTGCAGCAACGCTCGTTCATAAACCCGGAAGCCTAGCCGACGTGCCCCACCAGACTGCAGATCTCGCTGACGTCTATCGACGCGGTCTAGCCGAGGTCGGTCGCCTGCTGAAAGGCGTCCGGGCTGCGCCCGGATGACCGCCCCGAACAACGTCGACGGTACAGCGCTTGTCGATTTTCATTGTCACCTTGATCTGTATCCCGACCATCAGGCCGCTATCGACCAATGCGAGCGCGAAGCCGTTTATACCTTGGCTGTCACGACGACTCCGAAGGCCTGGGAGCGGAATCATCAACTAACGTCCACGACGAAGTACGTCAGGGCGGCGCTCGGACTCCACCCACAGCTTGTGGAATCGCGATCACACGAGCTCGCGCTCTGGAAGGAGTTGGTAGACGAGACGCGGTACGTCGGCGAGGTCGGCCTCGACTCGGGCCCGAGATACTTTCGCTCGCTGGACCTGCAGAAACAGGTGTTCGGCGAAATCCTGGATCGATGCGCTGAACTCGGAGATCGAATCCTGACGGTTCACAGCGTGCGCGCGGTGAAGCTCGTGCTCGACTCCCTCGAGGCTCGCTTTCCCCAAGGACGCGGCAAGGTCGTCATGCACTGGTTTACTGGCACGCTTGCGGAACTGCGACGCGCCGTCGACATGGGGTGCTATTTCTCGGTTAACCTTGCGATGCTCGAAGGAGATCGCCGCAGGGCAGTCGCCGCAGCAATACCGCTCGATCGAGTGCTGACTGAAACCGATGGTCCGTTCACACAGACGTTGGGACGCCCCTCCCATCCGGTCGACGTATCTATCACGGTATTGGAACTCGCCCGCATGCACGGGCTCGATGGGCCGTCGATGGCACGGCGTATCACGGGAAACCTAAGGGCGCTGATCGGCTGACCACCATGGCAGGAGTTGCGGTCAGTCTAATTGGCAGCTCTCGTCAAGACCGGACGTCGACCGAAGCCTATGTGAATGACCGACTCCTGGTCGTGTGCTTCCACCCTTGGCTCCTACGTATCCGAATGGTGGCTATCCTGTTTCGCGCGTTTCGAGCTGACGTTCTGGACCGTCCAAACTCATATCCATTCGTCATTGCCCCGCGCTCATCAGAAAATCCGCTGCGAACGCATCAGAGGGGAGGGAGCTTTGCCCTGATTGAGCCATTTGGGCGTCGATGGTCGATGCACCGGGCTCACAATCAGGAGTGTGTCCCATGATCAAGTCGATCCCGCTGAACAAACTTGTTCAGTCGCCCCGCAATGTCCGCCGTCACGGTGATCCAGCTGCCGATGCCGAGCTCAAGGCCAGCATCGCAGCCCATGGGCTGCTGCAGAACCTTATTGTCCGGCCTGCCGCGAAGGGTAAGTTCGAAGTCGAAGCGGGCGAGCGCCGCCGCCAGGCGATGCTGGCCCTCGCCGAAGAAAAGCTGCTCGCCCGCGATCATGAAGTCACGTGCCTCGTGCTCGAGGACAGCGTGGAAGCCGCTGTCGAAACCAGCCTCGCGGAGAACTTCCATCGCCTCGCCATGAACCCTGCCGACGAAGCCCAGGCCTTTGCCGCGCTCGTGGCAGGCGGTGCGACAGTCGAAGATGTTGCCCGCCGTTTCGGCCTGGCGGTTCGTTTCGTCGAGGGGCGCCTGCGTCTCGCGAAGCTTGCGCCCGTCGTGTTCGAGGCACTGGCCTCCGGCCAGATCACTCTCGATATCGCCAAGGCCTTCGGCGCTACGTCTGACCAAGATATCCAGGCTCGCGTCTTCGAACAGGTTTCCTCGGCCTACTATGCGCCCAATCCCGACAGCATTCGGCGAATGGTCCTCTCCGGGACTGTCCGGGGCAGCGATCCGCGCGCCCGGCTCGTTGGCCGCGACGACTACATTGCTGCTGGCGGCCGGATCGAGCGCGAACTGTTCGACGACGACGACAGCGAATCCTGGGTCGATGTAGCCTTGCTCGAGAGCCTCGCGGCGGCGAAGATGGAAGAACAGGCGAAGGCGCTCGCAGCCGAGCAGGGTCTCGCCTGGGTCAAACCCACGCTCGATCCCTATGCCAGCCACGATCTGGTCGAAGGGCTGGTGCGGCTTCCCGCCGAACCGGCGCCGCTCACCGAGGCGGAACTGGCGAGGCTCGACAAACTTGATGCCTCCTACGACGAGCATGCGGCGATCCTCGAAGACGAGGATAGCGCCGAGGAAGCCATGGCGGAAGCCGAAGCGGCTATCGAGGCCATTGAACGCGAATGCCAGGAAATCCGCGCACGCCCGCCAGTCATTGCGCCCGAGCTGAAGGCCGAGGCGGGCATGATCCTGGTGCTTTCACGCGATGGCACTCCGGTACTCCAGCCGGTCTTCTATGGTGAAAGGCAGGCTGAACCAGCTGAAGGCGACAGCGGGATCGAAGTCGTTGCTGGCGAGGAAGGTTCGGACAAGCGCCGGACCACCTTGTCCAAGCGCCTGATCGATGAACTCGCCATGCAGCGCCGCGACGTCCTTGCGCTGCATGTTGCCTCTGACCCGGGGCTTGCGCTCGACATAATGGTCTTCACGCTGGCAGATGCCGATACGCACGACTGGCGGGCGCGGGCTGCGACCACGCTGCGCGCGCCTCTTCCGGCAGGCCCGATCATCGGCTTCGAAGCCAAAGATGCTCCGGCCAGCAGCGCGCTCGCCGAGCTCAGGTTCAGTCTCGATGAAAGCTGGCGCGCGGGCACCGATGCGACTTCCCGCTTCGACCTCTTCCGGGCACTGTCCGACGACAGCCGTGCCGCTTGGCTTGGCTATGTCGTTGCCCGGTCGCTCGAGGCGAGCCTCAACATGACCGGCGAGCGTCAGCTGCCGTTCCAGGACCACCTCGGCAGCCTCATCGGCATCGATATGGCGCAGTGGTGGCGACCGACTGCGGCCAACTACTTCGACCGGGTGTCAAAGCAGGTGATCCTCGACGCGTTGACCGACGTCGGCGGTCTCGAGCTGTCCTCGCGCTTTGCCTCGGTCAAGAAAGGCGATCTCGCGATGAGCGCCGAGCGCGTCTTCGCTGGCACCT
>DAIMKE010000435.1:0-5728 GCA_036721875.1 Bradyrhizobium sp.
CAACGCTTCTTCGGCCTTCGCGTATTCGAGCAGAAACCGCACGCCGCGCATCGAATCGCCCAACAAGAAGTCTTGGTCGAGGGCGGGCAGGATGTACGATGCTGAGCTCTGCGCTGCGCCGGCTGCCGCAGCCTCGCGGTGCGAACCGTGGTCGGACAGGAGCCTTTGCGAGAAATTATCGTCGGTCATTGTGGCTGCTTTCGCCCCGGCCCGTCTCGGGTTTCGCCGAGACAGGCCGGAGCCGATGCGCTATTTGCAGCCGGAGTTCTGGGTCGTCTGGGTTTGGGTCTGCCCCGGTCCGCAGGGGGGAGTCCCCATCTGGCCATGCTCCATGTTCTTCTCATTCTGCATCATCTTCTGGCCCTGGTCCCGCATCATGCGGCCGTGCTCCATGCCTTGCGGCGTGGAAGTGGTTCCGGTCGTCTGTTGATCGGTTGCTGTCCCTGGCTGGCCGGGCTGAGCTTGCGTGGTCGACGGCTGATTGCCAGTCTGGGACTGGCCGTTGTGCATCATTTTCTGACCCTGGTCGCGCATCATGCGACCGTGCTCCATGCCCTGCATCGGCATGGAATTGGTCCCAGTGTTCGGTTGGTCGGTCGCTGCCCCCGAGGACTGGCCGGGTTGGGCTTGGGTCGGTTGGGTGCCGGTCTGTTGGGACTGAGCCAGTGCGGCGCCAAAGGAGAGAGCGATCGTTGCGGCGATGGCTGCAGGGATTGCGATCTTCGAGAAGTGGTTTGACATGGTGATTTCCCTATTCATGAATTGAGGGGGCCGACGGCCCTGGAGCGAATTGAAGGTTAGAGCGGCTCGCGCCCACCCAGGTTGATCTAACTCAACAAGGGATCGTGACAAATCTGTAACAAGTTCCACGCTTGGATTGGCGAAGAGCGTTCGAATGCGAGCATCGAAAACTGCTCTGAACTGATGCGGTCAGCGACGAAATCTGAAGGATATTTTGCATCGTGATAGGTCGGGCCATTTCAAATCGCGCCCTCACCTACGTCGTGAAGCAGGCTCACCGCAGCTCGTTCGCACCGCTCCTTGGTGCGGTCTCGTTTGCCGCGACAGTCACGATGAGCCTGCCGGTCGAGCTTATCGTCGTTGCGGGCACGCTGGCCTCACGACGCGCGTGGGTCGGAATTGCCGTCTGGGCTGCGGCGGGCAGCGCCCTTGCGGCCACCGGCCTTTATTTTGCATTCCATCATCTCGGGTGGAGTCTCCTGGCCAAAAGCTATCCGGACCTTGCGCTCACCCAGGCTTGGCGACAGGCAACTGTCTTTCTCTCGCAATATGGGACGGTGGCGATATTCGCCGTGATGGCGCTTCCGCTGCCTGTGCCCAAACTTGCCCTGTTGGCGGTCGCTGGAATCTACCGCCTGCCGGTTCTCCACGTCTCCCTGGCAATTTTCTCGGGCAAGCTCATCAAGTACATCTTGTATGCCTATCTCGCCCTGCGGTTTCCTGGGTTCTTTCAACGCTTGGCACATCGCGGCCACCAATCCGACGCCCCACAGGGAGTGGGGTTAAGTCGCAGCGAAGTGCCTGCACATTCGAGAGTTCGTCGAAAGCTGATCTTCTAGCAACCGCACCGCAGGAAAGAGTCCTCGCGGCAGGAGCGGCACATCTCGAGCAATCGCTGCCTGAGCTGGCCGCGTGCGCGATGCAGCCGCACCGTCAGCGCATTGACTGTCAGCCCAAGGGCGGCTGCTGCCGCAAGCCTGTCCTCGGCCTCCAGGTCAATCCGGCGGATCACTTGCGCATATTCCGTGTTGAGCGCAGGCAAAATCAGGTGAACGCACTCGCACGCCGCGGCCTCGCTTTCATCGCCAATCGGTTCCGGCGAACCCTGTTGCAGCAGAAGCTCGTTCTCATTGCGGCGCCGCAATGCCTGGCGGCGCTGGTGATCAGCAACAGCAGACGCGACGATGCGGCTGAGCCAGCCTTGGACGGCGCCTTCATCGCGAAGCGCCTCGGCTTTCTCCATCGCGCGAAGAATGACTCCATGCAGAACATCCTCGGCGTCGGCCGCATTTCCAAGCCGACGGACAAGGTAAGCTCTCAGACGATCATAGCCCCGAGATAGCGCGTCCGCGACGACGGCCTGCTGCGGTGAGGAGATCGTCTGAAGAGCAGGCGAAACGGACGGCTTCTCTGACATTTTGGTGCCAAGCTTGAATGCGACGGGGCCGTGCTGAAGGAGGACGGCCGTTGTCGGGCAGATTAGGCGACCAGATGGCTTTCCGCTTGATCCAGCTCAACAAATACGAAGGGCAAGCCGGATACATTTCGCCTCAAGCAAGATTGAGAGCAGGAGGAATCGCAGCTTGTCCACCGTATCCTCATTTGGATCGCTTGGTCCTGACGCTGCCCTGCGCGTTCGACGACTCATGCCAATGTCGGTGCACGCAACCGGTGCGCCTGACGACTTGTGCGGGACGGGCGCTTTAATGCAGGCTGAATTTGTTTCGATGGCAGCGCAAGACTTGGCGCGCCGACAAAAACAGCCCGATCACGATCCAAGAAGGTTCGGAGTTCTGAAGGAGACCGTTACGTGACCATCAAATTGAGCTTTCTCGGCGCCGCTGGTACGGTCACGGGATCCAAATATCTTTTGGAAAACGGATCGCAACGACTACTGATCGACTGCGGGTTATTCCAAGGCGAACGAGAACGCCGCGAGGCAAACTGGGCGCAATTTCCGGTCGATCCGGCAAGCATTTCAGCCGTAATGCTGACCCACGCCCATCTCGATCACTGCGGCTATCTTCCCGTGCTGGTCAAGGGCGGCTTTCGAGGGGATGTCCTGTGCAGTGAAGCAACCGCCGACCTCTGCGAGATCCTGTTGCGCGATGCTGGGCACCTCCAGGAGAGCGATGCGCATTTTGCCAATCGCCACGGATTTTCTCGCCACAAGCCAGCTCTTCCCCTCTACACGGTTGAGGATGCCGAAGCTGCGCTGCGGCAGCTGTGGACCATTCCCTTTCATCAGACTCAAACGTTGCCCGGCGGCGCGCAGCTGCGTCTCTTGCGCGCCGGACACATTTTGGGTGCGGCATCGCTCCAAATCGAATGAGGCGGGGTAAGTGTCCTGTTTTCTGGCGATCTCGGGCGGTTCAATGACCCCTTGATGGTCGACCCTGAGGCGCGTCCCGATTCGCAATATGTCGTCGTCGAATCAACCTATGGCGATCGCCGGCATCCGCAAGCCGACCCGCAGAGCGAACTCGACGACATTGTCAATCGTACGGTTCGGCGGGGCGGAACGGTCGTCGTACCAGCCTTTGCGGTCGGGCGGGTGCAGAGCCTGTTGTTCTACTTCGAACGCCTGAAGGCGGCCGGAAAGCTCGCACACGTCCCTATTTTTCTCGACAGCCCGATGGCGGTTAATGCCAGTGAGATCTTTTGTCATCATCGAAGGGACCATAAACTGTCAGAACCCGATTGCCGCAGTTCGTGTGCGGTGGCGACCTACATCCGCAGCGTGGAAGATTCGAAGCGATTGAGCGCCATGACGATACCCAAGGTCATCATATCCGCGAGCGGGATGGCGACCGGCGGACGCGTCCTGCACCACCTCAAGCGCTTTGTGGCCGATCCGAAAAGCACGGTTCTGTTTGCCGGCTATCAGGCCAAAGGGACGCGCGGGCCGGCGATGATGGCGGGTGCGAGAGCCATCCGGATCCACGGTGAGGACATTCCGGTCCGAGCCGAGGTCAGGAATATCAGCGCGCTGTCGGCTCACGCGGATGCCGAGGAAATCATGGCGTGGCTGAGGACCGGCAAGTCCGCCCCGAGCATGACATTCATCACCCATGGCGAGCCCGCTGCGTCGGACGCATTGCGCTCGCGCATTGAGCGCGAGCTTGGCTGGAGCGCGACGGTTCCGGCCCAGATGGAGGTCGCGGCCCTTTCTCTACCCGAGCCTGTTTCAACCGCCGGCGCAAAACGTTCCTGATGTGGCCAATACAGCGAGCGCTTGATCAATAGATTCGAACCTCGCTCGCTCTCCTGTGATTGTTGCTTTGCAAACCGGCAGTTCGGTGATCGAGTTGGCACCTCGTCATCCGCGCACCTGGGCGAGTGGAACGGCAACGAGGCGCGCACGATCGAGAGGAGCCCCACGATACCCCGCAATTTGCACGTGGTGGGAGCTTCGAGTTCGCCCCGATATTCCGAATAACCGACGAACCTTGATCCAACGCAAGCTCCGACACCACATTCGGATACAGTATTTCAAGACAAAACTCTGAACGGCGATCGAGGCAAGCGGTGAAGGTATATTTCATTGGTGGTGGCATCGGGTCGCTCGCGGGTGCAGCATTCCTGATTCGCGATGCTGCCGTTCCCGGGCGCGACATCATCATCTACGACGCGCTGGGAGTGTTCGGCGGCAGCCTTGACGGTGCCCAATTGCCGAACGGCGCCTATTCGCTGCGCGGCGGCCGCATGCTGACCACTGATCACTACGAATGCACCTGGGACCTCTTGTCGTCGATCCCGTCGGTCGAGCGCCCGGGCGTGAGCGTGCGTGACGAGACGGTCGCCTTCAACGAGGAGAACAAGGCGCATTCCCGCGCACGTCTCGTCGATCGCAACCGCTTCAAGGTCGACGTCTCCCATATGGGCTTTTCCGCGCGCGACCGGCTCGAGCTCTTGCGGCTGGTGGAGACGTCGGAAGAGAAGCTCGGCTCCAGCCGCATTACCGACTGGCTGTCGCCGCCATTCCTTGAGTCGAACTTCTGGTACATGTGGCAGACCACCTTCGCCTTCCAGCCCTGGCACAGCGCGGTCGAGCTGAAGCGCTACCTGCACCGCTTCATGAACGAGTTTCCGCGCATCGAGACGCTCGCCGGCGTCAAGCGCACGGTCTACAATCAATACGACGCGATCGTGCGGCCCTTGATCGACTGGCTGAAGCGGCACGGGGTGCAGTTCGTACAGGACACACGTGTCACCGACATGGCGTTCGAGGCAGAAGGCGAGCGCCTGCGCGTGCGTCAGCTGGTGCTCGACCGCGACGGCCGTACCTCCAACGTCCGCCTCGAGGATGGCGACCTCGTCTTCTTCCAGAATGCCTCGATGACGGACGCCTCGAGCCTCGGCTCGATGACCGAGCCGCCGACGCATCTGACCAAGGTTGACAGCCAGGGCTGGGCGCTGTGGGAGAAGATCGCCAAGGGCCGTCCCGAGTTCGGTAACCCGGCCGCGTTCAATACCTCGATTCCCGAATCCTATTGGCTGTCCTTCACCGTCACCTGCCGCGACAGCCGCTTCTTCGATCAGATGGAGGCGTTCTCCGGTAACAAGGCGGGCACCGGCGGCCTCGTCACCTTCAAGGATTCCAACTGGCTGATGTCGGTGGTGCTCTATCATCAGCCGCATTTTGCAGGACAGCCGAAGAACGTCCAGGTGTTCTGGGGCTACGCGCTGCATCCCGACCGCGTCGGCAATTTCGTCGCCAAGCCGATGTCGGATTGCAGCGGCGCCGAAATCCTGAACGAGCTCTGCGGGCATCTGAATTTCGATCGCACGGTGTTCGAGGACGCGATCTGCATCCCCTGCCGCATGCCCTACATCACCAGCATGTTCATGCCGCGTGCGAAGACCGACCGGCCGCTACCGGTGCCGAAGAATTCGGTCAATCTCGCCTTCGTCAGCCAGTTCGTGGAGATTCCCGACGACGTCGTGTTCACCGTCGAATATTCGGTGCGCGCGGCGCAGATGGCGG
>DAIMKE010000436.1:0-5726 GCA_036721875.1 Bradyrhizobium sp.
AACCGCAACACCCGCCCGGCGCGCTCGGCGGCGTCAACGCGGTCAAGCATCTGCAGAACATCCTGCCGGGGATTGCCGGGCCAATCCTCGGCCAGCCCGAAATCTACCTGAACGGCATCGGCGACGCCTTCGACGACAAGGGTCAGCTCACGAAGGAGCCGGTGCAAAAGCTGCTGCAGCAATACCTGGATGCGTTCGCGGCGTTCGTCGAAAAGCAGAACAGGTAGGACGACGGCCCATTGCCGTCATTGCGAGGAGCGAAAGCGACGAAGCAATCCATCCATCCGTTATGCCGAGCTGTGGATTGCTTCGCTTGCGCTCGCAATGACGGGGGCCCCGCCTGTCGTCTTAGGATTCTGTTAACCCGGCCGTCGCATCTTGGCCCTCATGGTCTCCCGTACCCGACTGAAATCGCTGCTTACCGGGCTCGCCCTCTACACGGTGGCCGCGCTGATGGTGGGCTATTTCAGCGTCAACGCCTATACCGGCAAATACGGGTTGAACGCGCGCCAGGAACTGGATCAGGAGATCATCGCGCTGACCTCGGAGCTGGCGCGGCTGAAGCGGGAGCGGGCGCAAGGCGAGGAGCGCGTTTCGCTGCTCCGCTCGGACCGGGTCGACCCTGACATGCTGGACGAGCGCGCGCGCTTCCAGCTCGACTACGCCAATCCGCGGGACCTGATCCGGACGCTGAAGCCGAACTAGTTTTTCGGTTGCGGCATGATGTCCGCACGCGGTCTGCAAATTTCAAAAAACTGCAAAATCAGTCTCGAAAATGTCGCGCTGCGCTGCACTGCGGCATAGCATTCTTTTCTTCAGCGCATGCAATCCTTTCACGCCGGTTTGAGTTGGGATAGAGAGGGTTGATCGTCTCTTTCATCCGGATTTGCCATGGCCGTACCCAAGAAAAGCGTCGACAAGGAATCAGGGCAGAAGGCAAGCGGATCGCCACCGGAATTCACCAAGGCCCAGGAGCTGGCCGCGCTCCGGGACATGCTGCTGATCCGGCGCTTCGAGGAGAAGGCCGGCCAGCTCTACGGCATGGGCGCCATCGGCGGCTTCTGCCATCTCTACATCGGCCAGGAGGCCGTCGTGGTCGGCATGCAGATGGCCCTGAAGAAGGGCGACCAGGTCATAACCGGGTACCGCGACCATGGCCACATGCTGGCCTGCGGGATGGAAGCCAACGGCGTGATGGCCGAGCTCACCGGACGCCGCGGCGGCTATTCCAAGGGCAAGGGCGGCTCCATGCACATGTTCAGCATGGAGAAGAACTTCTTCGGCGGCCACGGCATCGTCGGCGCCCAGGTCTCGCTCGGGACGGGGCTCGCGTTTGCCAACCGCTACCGCGGCAATGATTTCGTCAGCGTCGCCTATTTCGGCGACGGCGCTTCCAACCAGGGCCAGGTCTACGAGAGCTTCAACATGGCGGAGCTGTGGAAGCTTCCCGTGATCTACGTAATCGAGAACAACCGTTACGCCATGGGCACCTCGGTGACGCGCTCCTCGGCGCAAACCGATTTCTCCAAGCGCGGCATTTCTTTCAACATTCCGGGCAAACAGGTCGACGGCATGGACGTCCGCGCCGTCAAGGCAGCCGGCGACGAGGCGGTCGCCTGGTGCCGCGGCGGCAACGGGCCGTTCATCCTGGAAATGCAGACCTACCGCTACCGCGGCCATTCGATGTCCGATCCCGCCAAGTACCGGACCCGCGAAGAGGTCGAGAAGATCCGCACCGATCAGGACCCGATCGAGCAGGTCCGTAATCGCCTGCTGGCGGCCAAGGTCAGCGAACAGGAATTGAAGGCCATCGACGCCGAGGTGCGCGAGATCGTCAACGCATCGGCGGATTTCGCCCAGCGCGATCCCGAACCCGATCCCTCCGAACTCTGGACCGACGTCTACCGCTAGGTTCAAGCCGCACGCTAACAAACCAGGGCATGGTCAGTAAAAGTGGAAGCCGGTTTTCCAAGAGATCATGCTCAAACAAGGACATTGAATCATGGTGCGATCGGCCTGATCGCGCCACGATTTGACTGACGATTTCGGGAGCGAATATGCCCATTCAAGTATTGATGCCTGCGCTTTCGCCCACCATGGAAAAGGGCAACCTTGCGAAGTGGCTGAAGAAGGAAGGCGAACAGATCAAGTCGGGCGACGTCATCGCCGAGATCGAGACCGACAAGGCGACGATGGAAGTCGAGGCGACCGACGAGGGCACCCTCGGCAGGATCTTGATTCCCGAAGGGACCGCCGACGTCGCGGTCAACACGCCGATCGCGACCATCCTGTCCGATGGCGAAAGTGCCGCCGATCTCGGCAAGTCGCCTGCGGCGGCACCGTCCCCCAGCGTGCAAAAGGAAGTCGAGGAATCCCGCTCGCCTGTCGGCGAGGGCAAGCCGATGATCTCGGCGCCGCCGACCCAGCCGGGACCGGCGCCCACGGCCGAGCCCGATCCGGAAGTCCCGGCCGGCACCGTGATGATCACCCAGACCATCCGCGAAGCCTTGCGCGATGCGATGGCGGAGGAGATGCGCCGCGACGGCGACGTGTTCATCATGGGCGAGGAAGTCGCCGAATATCAGGGCGCCTATAAGGTGACGCAGGGCCTCTTGCAGGAGTTCGGCGCCCGGCGCGTGATCGATACCCCGATTACCGAGCACGGCTTTGCCGGCGTCGGCGTCGGCGCGGCGATGTCGGGGTTGAAGCCGATCGTCGAATTCATGACCTTCAACTTCGCCATGCAGGCGATCGACCAGATCATCAACTCCGCGGCCAAGACGCTGTACATGTCGGGCGGCCAGATGGGCTGTTCGATCGTGTTCCGCGGGCCGAACGGCGCTGCTGCGCGTGTCGCCGCCCAGCACAGCCAGGATTACTCGGCGTGGTACTCGCAGATTCCCGGCCTCAAGGTGATCGCGCCGTTCTCGGCCGCCGACTACAAGGGACTGCTCAAGGCCGCGATCCGCGATCCCAACCCGGTGATCTTCCTCGAAAACGAAGTGCTGTACGGCCACACCGGCGAGGTGCCCAAGCTGGACGACTACGTGATCCCGATCGGCAAGGCGCGGATCGTGCGGACCGGCAAGGACGTGACGCTGATCTCATGGTCGAACGGCATGACCTATGCGCTGAAGGCGGCCGATGAACTCGCCAAGGAAGGCATCGAGGCCGAGGTGATCGACCTGCGCACGCTGCGCCCGATGGATACCGAAACCATCGTAGCTTCCGTGAAGAAGACCGGTCGCGCGGTGACGGTGGAGGAGGGCTGGCAGCAGTCCGGCGTCGGCGCCGAGATCGCTGCCCGCATCATGGAGCACGCCTTCGACTACCTCGACGCGCCGGTGGCGCGGGTGTCCGGCAAGGACGTGCCGATGCCCTATGCCGCCAACCTCGAAAAGCTCGCATTGCCCAATGTGGCCGAGGTGGTCGCGGCCGCCAAGGCCGTTTCCTATCGGTAAGCCCAGGGAAATTTCAGGTAAAGCTAATGCCCGGTCCCAACGAACAGCCGCTGCCGCCCGACGTCGTCGGCCGCGAGGATGCCACCGAAGTCCTGCGGGCGTTCGTGGTCGACGGCGGGCTCTCGATCGCGTTCCAGCGCGCGTTCGAGGAGCCTGACATGTGGGGCATGCTGCTGGTCGATATCGCGCGCCATGCCGCCCGCGCCTATTCGCGCGAGAGTGGCTACACCGAAGACGAGGCGCTGACGCGCATCGTCGACATGTTCGAAGCCGAGATCAACCGGCCGACCGATATGGGCTCCACCACGCCCCGGTCGCAACAAGGTCACTGACAATGCCGATCAACATTTTGATGCCCGCGCTGTCGCCGACGATGGAAAAGGGCAACCTTGCCAAATGGCTCAAGAAAGAGGGCGACAAGGTCAAGTCGGGCGACGTGATCGCGGAGATCGAGACCGACAAGGCGACGATGGAAGTCGAAGCCGTCGACGAGGGCACGATCGCAAAGATCCTGGTGCCCGAAGGCACCCAGGACGTTCCGGTCAACGATATCATCGCGGTCCTGGCCGGCGACGGCGAGGATGTGAAGGCGGCCGGAGCAGGCGCGGGAGCCGCGCCCGCACCGAAGGCCGCGGAAGCCCCGAAGCCCGCTGCTACTTCTGCGCCGGCGGCGCCAGCGCCGGCACAAGCGCCCGCAGCAGCACCCGCACCGACGCCTCAGGCCGCCGCGGCACCTGCCAAGACCAATGGCCACGCGCGCATCTTCTCGTCCCCGCTCGCCCGGCGCCTCGCCAGGGAAGCGGGCATCGACATTGCGCGCATTGACGGCTCCGGCCCGCATGGCCGTATCGTCGCGCGCGACGTCGAGGGCGCCAAGTCGGGCAAGGGGTTGAAGGCGCCGGCTGCGGCACCCGGTGCCGCGCCTGCGATCGCGCCCGCGATGTCGGACAAGCAGATCCTTTCGCTGTTCGAGGAAGGCTCCTACGAGATCGTGCCGCACGACGGCATGCGCCGCACCATCGCGCAGCGCCTGACGGCGGCGACGCAGAGCGTTCCGACCTTCTACCTCACCATCGATTGCGACATCGGCCGGCTGCTCGACGCGCGCGAGCAGATCAATGCTGCTGCGCCGAAGGACAAGGAGAAGAAGCCGCTCTACAAGCTGTCGGTCAACGACTTCGTCATCAAGGCGCTCGCGGTCGCGTTGCAGCAGGTGCCGGACTGCAATGTCAGCTGGACCGAGGCCGGCATGGTCAAGCACAAGCACTCCGACATCGGCGTCGCCGTTGCCATGCCCGGCGGGCTGATCACGCCGATCATCCGCAACGCCGAGAGCAAGTCGCTCTCGACCATTTCCAACGAGATGAAGGATCTGGCGGCCCGCGCTCGGACACGAAAACTCAAGCCGCAGGAATATCAGGGCGGCACGTCGTCGGTTTCCAATCTCGGCATGTTCGGCATCAGCCACTTCACCGCGGTCATCAACCCGCCGCAGTCGACCATCCTCGCGGTCGGCGCCAGCGAGGAGCGGGCGGTGGTACGGAACGGCAAGATCGAGGCCGCGCACATCATGAGCGTGACGCTGTCCTGTGATCACCGCGCCATCGATGGTGCGCTCGGTGCCGAACTGATAGGCGCGTTCAGGCGGCTGGTTGAAAACCCCGTGATGATGATGGTGTGAGGCGAGGGTAACCGTACCGTCATTGCGAGCGCAGCGAAGCAATCCATTTCACAACCGGTAGGCTGGATTGCTTCGTCGCAAGGGCTCCTCGCAATGACGACACTAGCAGCAAGCCCGGTCGCATGATGGGAACGAGCGAGTAGCCAATGGCCGACACATCCTTCGACGTCATCATCATCGGCTCCGGACCCGGCGGCTACGTCACCGCGATCCGCGCGGCGCAACTCGGCTTCAAGACCGCGATCGTCGAAAAATCCTATCTCGGCGGCATTTGTCTGAACTGGGGCTGCATCCCGACCAAGGCGCTCTTACGGTCCGCCGAGATCTACCACTACATGCAGCACGCCAAGGACTACGGGCTTTCCGCCGAGAAAGTCTCGTTCGATCCGAAAGCCGTGGTGGCGCGCTCGCGCGGCGTCTCGAAGCGCCTCAATGACGGCGTCGGCTTCCTGATGAAGAAGAACAAGGTGAGCGTAATCTGGGGCGCCGCCATGATCGACGCGCCGGGCAAGATCACCGTGAAGAAGTCCGACGTCGAGGGGCCGAAGGGCGCGTTGGGCGAGGGTGCCTATCAGGCCAAGCAC
>DAIMKE010000437.1:0-5716 GCA_036721875.1 Bradyrhizobium sp.
CACCTACGCCGCGCTGTTCCGGCGCGCGCAGCCGATGGATTTCGGCATCGGCTATCGCTGGCGGACGCCTGAATCGAACCTGCTGTTGTCGGTGAGATTGCCTGACGACGGCACGGCAAGTTCCGATGCGACGCCGGCAACCGAAGCGTCGCCACCGCCGCCGTCAACGGCGCCTTCGCGTCCGAGACGACCGCGACCGCCGGCGGATGTTGGCGGCGGTCCACAACCCAGAGGCGGCGGCGGATTCCCCTTCTTCTGGCGCTGACGCTTCGGGTCTGCCGTTACGGCCCGTTGACGCCGCGCCAGCGGCCGTAACGCCACGGCAGATACCAGCGCGCCCCCGGCGGTCTCGTCAGCGGCACGTTGTCGATGCCTGACGTGCCGAACGGGTGGCAGCGCAGGATCCGCGCCAGCGTCATCCAGCCGCCGCCCCACAGGCCAAACCGTTCGATCGCTTCGTCGCCATAGACCGAGCATGTCGGCAGGTGCCGGCAGTTGTAGCCGACGAGCAGCGACAGCGTGTGCCGGTAGATCCAGATCAGCGCGCGACCGGCGTTGCGTGGCATTCGCCGCACTGCGGTCGCGCAATCCGGACAGCGCGGAGAGTGTGGCGATGAATGGTGCGATGAACGGAACATGGGCAAGGTGCTGCAATCACATACGTAAATTTGCGGGGTTCCTCGGCACGGAACTCAGCGGTGCAGATATTTACGCCACACTTCACGAATAATCGCACGTTTCGGATGGCGGTGCAGCAAACGTATTATGGACGACGCACAACTGTGCGGGTACCGTTTTGATAACGCCGGAATGACAGAATCATGTCGCGTTGAAGTGGGGCCATTGCCGTTGCTCGTTTACGGGGCTTGGGGGAAGGAACCAAATTGAGGCTTCTGACGTCGCTGAAATTTCGCGGCTGGGCGCTGCTCGGCGCCACTGCCCTCTGCTTCGCGCTACCCGGCGCAATCACGACGCTGGGCAATTCGGCTTACGCCGGCGGCACCCTCGAGGAACGCAAGCAGCCGATGCAATTCAATTGGGTGGGCTGCCAGCCGGACTGCAAGGGCTGGGTCTCTGCCGTCGGCATCGTCACGGCGGATAGCCCCAAGGCGTTCGACGATTTCGCCAGGGATCGCCAGCTCGGCGGCGCAACCATCGTGCTGGATTCCAGGCGGCGGATCGGTCAACGACGCTATCGCGCTGGGCCGGCGTTTTCGCAGCCTCGGCGCGCTGACGACCGTGGGCGTCACCGTGCGGAAGCAGGGCGAGCGCGCGAGGGTCGTGCCGGAAGCCTACTGCGAGTCGATGTGCGTGTTCCTGCTGCTCGCCGGCAAGACCCGGTACGTGCCGCCCACGGCGCATGTCCGCGTCCATCAGATATGGATGGGCGATCGGGCCGACGATGCCAAGGCCGCGACCTATTCGGCCCAGGATCTGATGATCGTGGAGCGCGACATTGGGCGCCTCGCCAAATACACCTTCGACATGGGCGGCACTGGTGACCTGCTGTCGCTCGCGCTCAGCGTGCCGCCGTGGGAAGATCTGCACCGGATGTCGCGCGCCGAATTGCGACTGGCGAATCTCGTCACCACGGACGCGGCCGCCGATGTGTTCCCGCAGGACAATGCGGGCGTGCCGATGGCCGACGCGAAGCCGTCCAAGCCGGTGCAAGACCGATTCGTCAGTTCCGCCGTCGAGGGCGAGGCGCAGGCCCAACCCGGCAAATCGACCAAGACGGCCGAGGCCACGGCCCCGACCGGCGGCGCCGCGACGGCGCCGGTTCAGCCGCAGAAGTAGGCTCTACCTCACCAGCGGTGTCATCATCCGCGAAGGCGGATGATCCAGTACGCGGCGGCGGTGATCGATCGAGAATTCCCGGCGTAACTGGATGCCCGCCTTCGCGGGCATGACAGAATCGTGCTGGGCGGGGACCTGCCCCTACGCCTTACGCCGGCTGCTTCGCCGTGGCTTCGATCTGGCCGATGGCATCGACCACCGCGTCGAAGGTCAGCATGGTCGAGGCGTGCCGTGCCTTGTAGTCCCGCACCGGTTCGAGCAGCGCGAGGTCGGCCCATTTGCCGTCAGGGGGCTTGCCGTTTTCCTTCAGCATCTTGCGCATGGTCTCGCGCAGTTCGCGCAACTCGTCCGCGGTCGAGCCCACCACATGGCTTGCCATGATCGAGGAGGAGGCCTGGCCCAGTGCGCACGCCTTCACGTCATGGGCGAAGTCGCTGACCACGGGGCCATCCATCTTGAGGTCGATCTTGACCGTGGAACCGCACAATTTGGAGTGGGCGGTGGCGCTGGCATGGGGGTCGGGGAGGCGGCCGAGGCGGGGGATATTGCCCGCTAGTTCGATGATCCGCTTGTTGTAAATGTCGTTCAGCATAGATCAGGGTCCCGGGCTCGTCGGTGCGAGCGCCCTTGGCGGCTGGGTTTCATCGTCCTATATATGGACAGGAACGGCGGAAAAACAGCCCGGCTGATTTCCCGGGGCCGGAATGGAAACCAATTCGGCTTTTATCGTACTTATAATGGGATTCAGGCGTCCGGCGGATAATCTGCCCCCGTCTGCCCGGTGACACTCCGGTCTTTCGGACCGGTCGAACGGAGAAGACATGGACGCATTGATCAAATCCCTCCGGCCCGGCAAGCCATCTGAAGCAAAGTCTTCCGACGTGAAATCACCCGATGTTGTGCCGGAAACCCGCCCGGCCGAGCTCGATCCCGCCGAATTCCTGGCCGCAGCCGTCCGCGCCGACCTGCCGCGCCCGTCGCGCGCCGAGGCCGAGCAGGCCGTGCACCTCCTGCTGAGCTATATCGGCGAGAACCCCGATCGCGAAGGTCTGATGGATACCCCGCGCCGGGTGGTCGAGGCCTTCGACGAACTCTACCAGGGCTACCACCAGTGCCCTGCCGAAGTGCTGGACCGCACCTTCGGCGAAACCGCCGGCTACGACGATTTCGTACTGATCCGCAACATCGAGTTCACCTCGCAGTGCGAGCACCACATGATGCCGTTCTACGGCAAGGCGCACATCGCCTATACGCCGGTCGAGCGGGTGGTGGGACTGTCGAAGCTGGCGCGGCTCACCGACATCTTCGCCCGGCGCCTGCAGACCCAGGAACACCTCACCGCGCAGATCGCAGCTGCCATCGACGAGGTCCTCAAGCCCCGCGGCGTTGCGGTCCTGATCGAGGCGGAGCATACCTGCATGTCGGTGCGCGGCGTGGCCAAGCATGGTGCGACGACGTTCACCAGCCGCTTCACCGGCATGTTCCGCGACAATCCGGCAGAGCAGCAGCGTTTCATGTCCCTGGTGCGAGGACTGAACCGGTAACCTCGCCGCCTGTTTGAATTGACGCATTTGCTTCACGCGAACCGGCGTCCACTTCGCTTGAAAACGCAGGGATCAGCAAGTCCAACCGTGTCCGCTTCAAAACATGACGACGACCGCGAAGAAGGGCTGGAGTTCCAGCCCAAATTCGACGCGTCCGGGCTTGTGACATGCGTGGCGACGGATGCCGCGACCGGCGATGTGCTGATGGTCGCGCACATGAACGACGAGGCGCTGCGCAAGACGATCGAGAGCGGCGATGCCTGGTACTTCAGCCGGTCGCGCAACGCGCTATGGCGAAAAGGCGAGACGTCAGGTCAGACCCAGCGCGTGGTCGAGATGCGCATGGATTGCGACCAGGACGCGGTCTGGATCCGGGTCGAGCAGGTAGGCGCCGCCTGCCACACCGGTAGGCGCTCTTGCTTCTACCGCAAGATCGACGCCGCCGATGGCGGCGCGCGGTTGTCGTTCGTGGATGCGGAAAGACAGTTCGATCCAAGCCAGGTCTATCGGAAATGAGTTCCGTGTCCCGGACGCGGTGCAGCGCCCCTTGGCGGTGCACCGCAGAGCCGGGACCAGACTTGCCATGGCCCGGGCTTAGCAGCGCACCACGCCGCAGGAGCGGCCGCGTTGCGCAGCATCCGGGGCACGAGCGTCCCAGGCCCTTAACCCCGGCCCTTAACCCCCCATTAACCATGATTGCGGCAGTCTCGGCCGCAGGCGGGTGCTGATTGTCAGCGCCTTGAGAGGCCGCGCGGTCGTTTCGCGAGGAGCGGGGCACCAGAGACATGTCGGTCGACACAACAAGCGCCACGGCAGGTGTCGATCCCACGCGCATGAAGATCGCGGGCTCGATCAGGCAGGCTGCGTCCACCACCGGCGCGAGCTTCGAATATCTGCTCGCCACCGCCAAGATGGAATCCAACTTCAACCCGAAGGCCGCAGCGACGACATCGTCGGCGCGCGGGCTGTTTCAGTTCATCGACCAGACCTGGCTCGGCACGGTGAAGGAGGCGGGTTCCCATCTGGGTTACGCCAAATATGCCGATGCCATCACCAAAGATCCCTCCGGCAGCTACTCGGTCAGCGATCCCAGAGCACGCGCCGCGATCATGCGGCTGCGCGACGATCCGGACGCCGCCTCGTCGATGGCGGCGGTGCTGACACAGTCCAACAGTTTCAAACTGACCGGCAAGATCGGCCGCCGTCCGACCGACGCCGAACTGTACATGGCGCATTTCATGGGCGTCGGCGGTGCCGGCAAGCTGATACAGAACGCCGAAGACAATCCAAATGCGTCCGCGGTGCGGATGTTTCCGAATGCCGCGGCCGCCAATCAGTCGATTTTTTACGATCGCTCTGGGCAGCCGCGCAGCGTCTCCCAGGTCTACTCTGTGCTGAACACGCGCTACGAAAGCGCCGCCAATTCATCGGCGACGCGCACGGTGATGGCGGCGGCAGGCGGCGATCTGGCTCGGCGCGTCACGGTCGCGAGCGCCGCACCGGCGACGGCGATCGACAACGCAGCCTATCTCTCGAGCTTCCCGACCCAGCGCTCCGTGACGCCGGTGGCGGCAACGTCGCAGTTGGCTTCAGCGCAGTCCGAGCCGACGTTCCGCTCGCTGTTCCAGGCCGGCGAGCGCCGCGAGCCGATCTCGCCTGCGGTTCAGGAATTGTGGGGCAAGGGCTCCTCGCTGACTTCGGTTGCTTCTGAAAACTCGGTTGCGCCAGCAATTCAGCTCGCGCCGACGAGTTCGGTTGTGTCAGCGACTTCGATCACCTCGACCACGCCGGAAGTCCGCGCGCCCGGCCGTCTTGATCTCTTCAGCGACCGCTTCGGCACGTTCAGCGGTTAAGCCTCCGCACGGCTCCGCGCATCGTGCGCAAGACCGGCCTCGACCCTTAACAAAACGTCAATAAAACCAGCCGTTTATGGTGAACCCTTTGTTAAGCGTCATGGTTTATTTTGTATGACAGTGGCACCGCGTCACGGTGTCGTAACAGGTTGCGTAAGCCAGACCATGATCGTTCGGCAGTTCATCAGTTGGATTCGTACCGCTCCGGCAGGCGAGCGGGCAGAGGCGACGCGGGCATTGGCGCGGGCCTGGTTGATCTCGGATCTTACCGAGGAGGATCGCACCGCCGCCGAAGGCGCGCTGCTGATGCTGCTCGACGATCCTTCTCCGCTGGTTCGCCAGGCCATGGCGGAAGTGTTCGCGCGTAGCGCGGAGGCGCCGGCAGCGATCGTGCAGGCGCTCTCGCTCGACCAGCCGTCGATCGCGCTGCCGGTTCTCGAACATTCGCCGCTTCTGATCGACGCCGACCTCGTCGACGTCGTCGCGACCGGCACCAGCGACATCCAGTGCGCCATCGCGCGC
>DAIMKE010000438.1:0-5714 GCA_036721875.1 Bradyrhizobium sp.
GTTCTGGCCCGATCTCGCAACAAATTGATCGCAATCCGCGTGAGGTAGGCTGCAGGATTCTCCACCTTGGTAGGGCATTTGGCCTGGGCAGTTGCAAAACGAAGAAAGCTTTCATTGACGAGATCACCGAGGTCCTGTCGCTCAGCGCGACGCGCAAAGAAGCGCAGCAGTCCGGGAGCATGAGCTCGATAGATTTCGGCGAGGGTCGCATTCCTCATTTGATTATCGGCGACACTGCTCCGCTCAAGGAATTGAATGTTCCCAGTCATAAATTACCACCCTTCCGTTACGCGGTTTCCGGCTGGGCATGCCCAGCCGGGAATAGAGGAGGTTGATGGTTAATTGAGCAATCCCTCTATATAGGGGGATCAGGGCGACCCGAACCGGGACTACTCGATCGACTTCTCAACAGCGCAACTCGATCATGGAGCCCTCTGTCTCCGAGATTTTCAACCTGTGCGCCAAATCATCATTCGATTATTGCGCCTGATAGATCTCCTTTCGTTCGACTTGGCCTCTTTTCCCAGTCCTCATGACTGAAAGCAGGAGCTCATGCGGTGCCTCAGCCGGGCGCGAGCAACAGGAAGCCATCCCCAGGCACCGGTTCCGTGAGCCAGTTGAGACCATTGGCATCGGGCGCAGGATAGGCCCCTCTTCTCGAGCCTTCAATTTCCAATTGCCCGCCCATCAACTTCCAAATATCATGCCTTAAAATTCCAATCGTCCAGCTATTGGATTCGCATGTACGAACGGTTAGTCGAGCGTCGGGCAGAAGAGGCCCTTTCGGACACTCCGGTAGTCCTGATCGTAGGGCCACGTCGGGCGGGCAAGACCACGCTCGTACGCAAGATGGGGGAAGGCGGCCGGACCTATATCACGCTTGACGATCAGACGGTTCTCGATGCCGCCCAGTCCGATCCCGCAGGCTTCATTCGCGGCCTTGACCAAGCCATCATCGACGAGATTCAGCGCGCGCCCGACCTGCTGCTTGCGATCAAAAGGGCCGTGGACGAAGACTATCGTCCCGGGCGCTTCCTGCTCACCGGCTCCGCCAATGTGCTGACCTTGCCGCGAGTCGCCGACAGCCTGGCGGGCCGGATGGAAACCATCCGCATGTTGCCGCTGGCCCAGGCCGAGATCACTGGCCGAACGCCCGCCTTCCTGGAGCGTTTATTCGACGGGACGCTGAAAGCCGACAAGCAGGCGACTCTCGGTGACGACCTCGTCCAGTTGGTGCTGCGAGGCGGGTTTCCCGAGGCGATCCGCCGTGAAACCGAGCGACGGCGGCAGGATTGGGCACGGTCTTATCTGACCTCCGTGCTGACCCGCGATCTAAGGGATATCGCCGACATCGAGAAGCTGACCGAGTTGCCGAAGTTCGTACGGCTCGTGGCGGAGCACTCGGGCCAACTGGTCAACTACTCGCAATTCGGTGCGAGCATCGACGTCAGCCATAAGACCGCACAGCGCTATATCGCACTGCTCGAACAGGTATTCCTCGTCACGACCCTACAGCCCTGGTTCACCAATGCGCTGAAGCGGATCGCCAAAACGCCGAAGCTGCACTTTCTGGACTCCGGACTGCTCGCCACAACGCGGGGCCTCAGCTTCGAGCGGGTGAAGGCGGATCGGGGCACCTTCGGCGCGCTACTGGAAAGCTTCGTCTTTTCCGAAGTTCTGAAGCTGATGGCAGCATCTGACCTGCGGCTTACCCCTTATCATTTTCGCGATCAGCAGATGCACGAGGTCGACATCGTATTGGAACGCGATGACGGCATGATCGTGGGCATCGAGGTGAAGGCGTCAGCCACGGTAAAGTCCAGCGACTTCGCCGGACTACGCACCCTTGCCGAAGCCTGCAAGGAACGGTTTGCCTATGGCGTGGTGCTGTATGACAGCGCCGATTTCGTGCCGTTCGGTGAAAGGCTGGCAGCGGCGCCCCTCTCATCTCTGTGGGGTACAGCCCAATGATTCAGAATAGAATTTTGGGTATAGCAAAAATATCCGGGGGGATCTTCTGACAATGAAGGCGTTCGAATTCGACCATCGACTTATTGAGTCCTATGCCCGTTTCTCACGGTCTTTTAGTGTCGTTCGATCCGATGATCTGAGGTCCGAGATTAATCGACAATATGACGAAGGTCGCTTTTGGCCAGATGCCTTGCTGTCCATCAACCCGCGCTTCCTGCAAGGGCCAACAGCTGAAGAGCTTGTCACCTCAGGCGATCTCGACGAAGCGACCGGCACGATATTCCGGTTTGGACCAACGCCGCTGCGCTTTCACCGCCACCAAGCCCAAGCAATCGCCAAAGCTCGTGCTGGTCAAAGCTATGTCGTTACCACCGGAACAGGGTCAGGAAAGTCGCTTTGCTTTTTCGTGCCGGTAGTCGACGCGATTATACGCGCTAGGAAGGCAGGGAAACCACGCAAAACCAGTGCGATCATCGTTTATCCGATGAACGCGCTGGCCAACAGCCAGATGAACGAGATCGAGAAGTTCATCTCCCAATCCGGGCTACCAACTGAAATGAGGCCGGTGGTACGACGCTACACTGGGCAAGAAAGCCAGGAAGAACGGCAGCGGATCGCCGACAATCCGCCAGATATTCTGCTCACCAACTTTATGATGGCTGAATTGCTTCTGACGCGGCAAGACTGCCTCGACACCAAGGTGATAGAGAACGCTAGCGGTCTGGAGTTCATCGTTCTCGATGAGCTGCATACCTATCGCGGCCGCCAAGGCGCCGACGTGGCTATTCTCGTCCGTCGGCTTCGCAATCGCTGCACGCCAGACAAAGCACCGATCTGCATCGGCACGTCGGCCACCATGGCAAGCGAAGGGTCCGACACCAATCGTGCGCAAGCCGTAGCCGACGTTGCATCCCGCCTTTTCGGGACGGCCATCGGACCGGAGTCGGTCATCGACGAGTCGCTGGAACGCGCGACAGATGATCGACTGAAGCTGGACGATGTGCGTTCGAAACTCGCGTCCGTACTCACATCTACCCCGCCGGACGGACTGACCGATGAGGTGCTGAGGGAACACCCTCTCGCGGTTTGGACTGAATTGGCGATCGGCCTGGATGACGCGCAGGAGCTCAAGCGCAAGAAGCCAATTCCGTTCGGGGAGGCCGTCGCGCTCCTGTCAAAGGATAGCGGCGTAGAAATCGAAACTTGCCGAAGCTATTTTGAGGCGTTCCTGACCCGTATCAGCCTGCCGGAGGCGGATCGAGGGGGCCAGGGAGCCGGCGCATTCCTGGCATTCAAGCTCCATCAGTTCATCTCGGGCGCGGGCGAGGTTTTCACCACGCTGACCGAAATGCCCAGAAGCGTGCTCTTTGAGGGGCAACTCGAAGATCCTAACGCGCCGGGCCATCGCCTCTATCCCACTCGCTTCTGTCGGTCATGTGGGCATGAGGTTCACGTCGTCACCAGAACCGACGATGCCCTGGGCACTTTGTTCGTTCCGAGGAACATCGACGACGCGCCCCTCGATGACCAGGAGAGTGACGCAGCGGGTTATCTAACCGCAACCGGTGATGATGATCCCGACTATGCCTTCACGGGCGAAATCGAAACCTTCCCCGAAGACTGGCGCGAGGAGCGCAAGGGTGTCGAACGACTGCGGGCGAATAGAAAAGGCCGAGTGCCGCAGATGGTATCCGTCGCCCCCGATGGTCGCCCTGCGTCAACCGGTAAAGCCTTCTGGTTCATACCTGGCAAGTTCGGCTTCTGCCCTTGCTGTCTTGATCAACCGCACCCCAGCATGCGGGAGCGCTCCAAACTCGCTGGCCTCTCAGGTGAAGGTCGAAGTTCTGCCACTACGCTTCTGGTTTCGACAGCGCTGGAATGGATGAACAGCCACAACAGCGTTGTTCCAAAAGAGAAACGCAAGCTCCTCGGCTTCACAGATAATCGCCAGGACGCTGCGCTTCAGGCGGGTCACTTCAACGACTTCCTTTTCGTTAGCCTCCTGCGCGGCGCGATCTTGCGCGCCGTTTTGGACGCCGGTGACGACGGCATGACCGAGGACGAATTCGGTTTGAGGGTCGTGAAGGCGCTCGGTTTCACCGCGAGCAACAAGGAGGCTCGCATCCATTGGATGTTGGATCCCGACGCAGGAGCCGTGGTGCGGGAAGACGCGCAGCGATCCCTCGCCAAGGTCCTTGCCCACAGGCTTTGGACAGACCTGCGCCGGGGATGGCGTTACACAAACCCAAGCCTTTCCGTACTCAAGCTTATTGATGTTGCGTTCATTGGTCTCGATGAGGTCGCAGAGGATACAGAGCGCCTTGCGGCCATCCTACCTGACATTGCCACGCTGGACGTTTCGAAGCGCAAGGAGATGCTGAAAACGATCCTCGGTGCCATGCTCGATGGCCTCGCCGTCGGAACCGAGGCGCTTGATCTGACCGTCCTCGACGCCGTCGCCCAGAAATCCCGTAACCTCCTGCGCACACCTTGGTCCATCGACGCGAAGGAGACGCCCAGAAGCCGCACGACACTGTTCCTGCAAGCTCCAGGCAAAGACCGCGTTGGGCTTCGGGAAGAACAGACGATTGTTCGCGCAGGACATAATTCCCGTATCGGCCGCCTCATCAATCGCAAGAGCGTCCTAGGAAACAAGCTCCGCAAAGATGACTACCTGACCGTCTTGACGGGCTTGATGGAACTGCTGGCCCGCGAGGGTCTGGTATCCCGCGTCGACATAGAGGCGGATTTGCAAGGTTGGCGTTTATCGCCGTCAGCCGTTCGGATCATACCCGGCGAAGCCATCCAAGCCGGCATGGCGCAAGGAAATCGCTACTTCCACGATCTCTACCATGACATTGCCGCCGATCTGAAAGCGGGCGGGAGCAGTTTTTGGGGTCTCGAAGGCCGTGAACATACGGCCCAGGTATCGCAGAGGCAGCGCGAATGGCGCGAGTGGCGCTTCAGGTACGAAAAGGAAGACCGGGAGAACCTTTCCGCAAACGCTGCCGAACTCAATGCCGTGGGAGAGTCGGAACAGTTCCTACCCGCCCTCTTCTGCTCTCCGACGATGGAGCTAGGCGTCGATATCTCGGCGCTCAATGCCGTCTATCTGCGCAACGTACCGCCTACGCCGGCGAATTACGCGCAACGCGCTGGCCGCGCTGGGCGCTCCGGACAGGCCGCCGTCATTGTGACCTATTGCGCCGCCCAATCGCCGCATGACCAGTATTTCTTCGAGCGGCGCAACGAAATGGTCTCCGGCGTTGTCCGCCCGCCGGCTCTCGACATCACCAACGAAGAACTCGTGCGTTCACACCTTCATGCCATCTGGCTAGCCGAAGCGAAACTCGCCCTATCGCCAGATATCCCGGAAATTCTCGACCTGACGGAGACGGGCTACCCACTGAAGCAAGAGATTCACGATCTCATCGATCGGCCAGCACTGGCGGTCGCGGCACATGCACCGATGAAGCGCGTTCTCGATCAAATTCTTGCGTCCGTGGATGGTCGTAAGCCGGTTTGGATGAGCGATCCCGACGATTTCGTATCTGCGGTGGCGCAAAGAGCGCCGCAGGATTTTGCTCGCGCCTTCGATCGCTGGCGGGAACTCTACAATTCGGCCCGAACGCAGTTGATGGAGGCCAATGCGCGCTCCGAGATCACGGGCCTTTCGGGCGCGGACCGCCGTCGCATCAAAGCGGCGCAGATGCAAGCAAGCGACCAGATCACCATTCTTGAAC